>JBHLLI010000031.1:0-33250 GCA_048885765.1 Candidatus Hermodarchaeota archaeon | reverse complement strand
TCCAGGAAATACATTTTTTAGTATTTCTCCTTCACTATAATTGAGCATCTGACCAGTCACACAAATATCTACTCCTAGTTCCACTCCAATTCTTGGTGGAGTTCCTTTAGGATTATACACTCCAAATTTTTTTGCTGCCTTTTGAATTTTTTTTTCCCAAAAAAATCCTTTGATTGGCCCCCAGCCTTCTGTTTTTAATTGGCCTTCAGCTTTGACACGTTCTACGTCTAAAAGGACCGTGTAAAGGATAGGTTCACCGGTACCTTCCTTTGGTAGAAATATATAACTTTTCCAAGGTACAAAGCAACCAGATAGATATGTAATCGATTTAACACGAGTGAGTACACAAAAATCAAGGTTTAATTCTTCCATAGCATTTTGATATTTTTTCACATGACCTTTCCAGTCTATTTTAATTTCACTCATTTAACCATCAAGAAAATTATATGATTAATTATAATTAACTAGTTTTCAAAATAAAACTTTACAAATTTAATTTAAAAAATCTCTAAATCCTTAAATCTTTGAAAAAGAGAAAGTAAACATTATAAAAATTACTCTTATCTATATAAATCAGCTTTAGATTCTTGAATATTCCTTGATTTTGTTATTTCTTTTGCCATATTCATATATTTTTCAATTATTTCTTTTGGTAAGGTTGAATTGATTTTTGATAGCGCAAAATCAAAGTGTTTTTGTTCTATTCTTTCTAAATCATTTAGATTTTCTCTGATTGCTTGCATCCCTGCTTCACGACATACGTTTTCTAAATCAGCACCACTATAACCTTCCGTTATATGGGCAACTTGTTTTAATGAAACATCATCAGCTAGTGGCATATCCTTCGTATGAACTCTTAATATAGCTTCTCGTTCTTTTAAATCAGGAGCCTCAACATATAGCAACCGATCCAATCTTCCAGGCCTTAATAATGCTGAATCTACCATATCAGGTCTATTTGTACTCGCTATAACAACAATACCTTTACGGTTTTCAATTCCATCCATTTCCACTAATATTTGATTTACAATTGAATCTCTTAAGGCTGTACTTTCGCTCATACCTCTAAAAGAGGATATAGCATCGATTTCATCAAAGTATATAATTGAAGGAGCTGCTTGTCTAGCTTTTCTAAAGATATTTCTTACTGATCTCTCACTTTCACCAACCCATTTGGAGAATAATTCTGGACCTTTAACTGTTATAAAATTAGTTTTTGTTTCAGTTGCTATTGCTTTAGCTAAAAGAGTTTTCCCACATCCTGGAGGACCAAAAAGGAGTATTCCATTTAATGGGCGAATTCCCGCTTTTTCAAATAATTTAGGATATTTTAATGGCCACTCAACCGCTTCTTTTAACTCATTTTTAATATCCGTTAGACCTCCAACATCATCCCAATTGATATCAGGAATCTCAACCATTACTTCTCGCATTGCTGATGGCTCAATCATATTTAAGGCTTGAATAAAATCATTATTTTGGATCTTAATTTCTTGAATTATTTCACTTGGAATAGGTTCATCTAAATTTATCTTTGGTAAAATTCTTCGAAGCGCATACATTGCTGCTTCCCGACATACTGCCATGATATCTGCTCCAACAAATCCATGAGTTATCTCCGCATAATTGTCTAAGTTAATATCCTCTTCTAATGGCATTCCTCTAGTATGAATTTGAAAGATTTCTTTTCTTCCTTTAACATTTGGTACTCCAAACTCAATCTCACGATCAAATCTCCCTGGTCTCCTTAAGGCCTCATCAATTGAATTGACTCTATTAGTTGCTCCAACGCAGATTATTTCTCCTCTACCACGTAGACCGTCCATTAAAGATAAAAGCTGAGAAACTACACGTCTTTCTACCTCTCCTGATGTATCAACGCGTTTTGGGGCAATAGAATCTATTTCATCAATGAAAATTATAGATGGTGCACTTTCTTCAGCTTCTCTAAATATCTCTCGAAGTCTACCTTCACTAGCGCCGTAAAACTTACTCATTATTTCAGGACCGTTTATAGTTATGAAATTAGCATTTGATTCTTGTGAAACTGCTTTCGCCATAAGTGTTTTACCCGTTCCAGAAGGTCCATGAAATAAAACTCCTTTAGGAGGGTCAATATTTAACCGATGGAATAATTCAGGGTGTTTTAATGGTAACTCGACCATTTCTCTAATTCTTTGGATTTCATCTGTTAAACCTCCAACATCATCATATGTAACAACTCCCCCTGAAATATTTAGAACAGCTACTCTCTTATTAACCTTTATCAATGTATCTCGAGTTATTTTAACTACTTTATCTGATGGTTTTAAATTTTCAACAATTAACCTTAAAGTACCTAATGTAGGCCTTTTTTTAGCTCCAAAAGGAAGCATTTTCATGATCTCAGACATCGGGTTATCAGCGTCTTCCCTCTGAACAAATGTTCCCAAAACATCAACTATATCACCAATTACTACTGGTTTATCAATTAATTTACCCTTAATTGCCTCTGCTTGCCTTTTTAAATCAATATTTGGACGAGTAGGAGTTAATACTATCTCAATTGCAGGATAAACATCAGCTAGTTTTATAGATACATATTCTCCTATAGTTGCTCCTGCATTTAATCTTTGAAGCCCATCAAGTCTAATAATCCCCTTACCTCTATCTGAGCCCGAAGAAACAGCAATACCCGTAGTTTTTTTCTTTCCTCTTATTTCTATAATATCTCCTGTGTTCAATCCTAATTTAAACATTATATCTTGATCTATATAGCAAAGAGAACGCCCACTTCGACTTTTATCAAGTCTCTCAATTCTTAGTTTAGAGTCTTTATTTATAATATTACCTTGCGACATTTTTCCTATTCAAAGCATTATTCATATTTTTGAAGTTATACTTATACAAGTTATTAAAGAAATAATGGTTTATTTTCTTTTTCTTTAATTTTAATAAATGTCAGCTAAAAAACGAATTAGGGAAATTTAATTTTTAGATATTCTTCTAAATAGTTTTTAAAATATTTAGAGATTTCTACATCGCTTAATTTCTTATTTCTATACTCTTTTATAAAATTTTTTCTTAATTTCAATATTTTATTTTTGAAAGGGCTATATTCTAGGTTTAATACCAGCTTTCCTACATAAGTCCGCGTAAATTTATCTAAATTCTCGTTATAGAGATTTGAAGTAGACAAGTTTTTATCTTTTTGAAATTCATGTTTTTTAGATTTTATTATATCTTCTAATTTAGCCAAAAAACTCTTAATTAATTTCTGAAGGTTTAGTACTTTTGAGAGATCATATATCGCGACGGGATTATCCCAGCTATATTTATCGAATTGATCAAATTTATCTTGAATTTTAATAATAACCTCATTTGGAATTGGTTCCCCCCTGATTTCGTTCCAATTCATGCAAACTTCAATAGGAGTTGCTATATGAACAATAAAAAAACCAAGACTGAGATCATCTGTTATTTCTTTTAAATCATGCCTCATACTTGAATAATAATTTAGGTCGTCACTAATTACTATTTTTCCTTGTTCTAATTCACTTCTTATGATTTCTAAATTTTTACTTCTTACTAGATGCTCTTTTTCATAATCAAATTCATTTGAGGTTAAATCATATCTAATCAAATCGGGATCAATTATTTTAACTTCTAAATAATTATAATTTTCTTTTAATGCAGTTTTTAATGAATTAGCAAACGTACTTTTACCTGAGGCAGGTAATCCTACTAAACAGATCAAAAAATTCTTAATATTCAATTATTATATCAACTAATTATTATTAAGATTTACACTCTTTATTAGTTCTCTTTTTTGTTGCCTAGAAAAAGTCTTGATCTGTGATTCTCTTCTCATAGCTTCCTTTCTAGTTGGATAAGATTCAAAATATTTTAATTCAACTAGTTTCTTCCCTCGACAAAATTTAGCGCCAGTTCCATTTCGATGCTCATTCCATCTTCTGTACAGATTATTAGTGTAACCAGTGTAATATCTTTTTTTTCCATTCTTAGCCATTACTTCTAAAATATACACATAGAAAACTGCCATTCCAAATCCTCTAGGTGACAGATCAACGTTTTTTTATTTATTTTTTTAGTTACTCATTCTAAGTCTTTGTTAATTTTCCGAGCTTGCGGTCAAATATATATATTACGATATCATAATTGATTAATTAAGTAAATAACAATTATATTTTTAATAATAAACGATTATTTTATTATTAAAAATAAGAAATAGAGATTATTTTTTTGGGTTGATTCATAATTCCAAACGGAATTTTTTTAATTCGCTGGGATGAGGTTGAAGGGGGAATAATATATTTAAAATTCCCCGAAGATTTAGAAATCCCTAATCCAGTAGTTCAACAGATAACAATATCACATAACTTTACTGAATCCTATATTATTACAGAAGAAAAAAACTGGAATTCGGTTTCTTATTATAATGAAAATAAAGAAATGATAATCGTTTTAGTCCTTAGTAAGTTTGATGATGGTAATGATTATTTAGAAATTCTCGAAAAATTTAATCAGGAGATTGATAAGTTAACAGAGGAAGTGAAATTAAAAGAAAATTTAGAAGCAATGTTTCATATTAGTCTGGATGCATTCCGCACCACCGATGAAGTAATAACCAAATTAAGCAATGAAGTTGCCCTTCTAAAAACAAGAGAATATGATTATGAAGTTAAGTTCGATTTCATCACGAAAACAAATCATTTACCTGTAAAAAGTAAGATCTTATTTTTATTGGCAATTAAAGATTATGTAAAGCTTGAAGATTTAAGAGAAGTAATAAAGACAAAAAAACAATGGTTATTAAGTGTTCTTGATACACTTGTAAAAATTGAAGTTGTAGGATATAACTCTGAGAATGATTCTTATTATTTGAAGGTATGAATGAATCTAAGATAAAAATTAAAATATATGGATACGTACAAGGTGTGTTTTTTCGATATACCACTAGAAAAGTTGCCCGAAAATTAGGATTAGTTGGATATGTCAAAAACTTACCTGATGGAACAGTTTACATAGAAGCTGAGGGTCCTAAAGATAAATTAATTGAGCTATTAGATTTTTCTAATCAAGGCCCTAAGAATGCTCAGGTAGAAAAAGTAGAACATGAATTCTTACCACCTACTCATGAATATAAAGGCTTCGATTATGAATTTTAGCATAATTCTTTTAAATTAATAAACCATTCATGCTTGATATTACCTTCATATTACTTCTTTTCAAAAATTTCCTCCTTCTTAATTTATTTATGTCGGTTCCTCTAAAAACATACGAATCTCTAAAATTATTCCGAACTATCCAACATAATCAAATCAGATATCAAGCACCTTTAATATTGAAGATGTTTGGTGCGTTGAACAAAATAAACATGAGAAATGAAAATAGATATATTTTGTGCAATTTCCTTGATCAATATAGTGATCTTATTGGCCTCACAGATGATATTTACAAGCTAAGTAATCACGTAACACTCAATCAACTGTTTCTTTTTGCTATTAATAAAGCAAAGGAAAAAAATCTAATTGTAGTATTGTATAATGAATATATTAATTCAATTGATGCGATTGATAAAAAACTAGAATTTAACCATGAACATCAGACTTTATAATTTATTACTAGACATAGCACCTGCCCCATTTTCTGGTGGATGTTGTTGTATTGCTAAGGGAGCAGTATCATCAACTCTCTTTTTATCTCTAAGAAATTTAAACTCATCACATTGAGGACAATAGATATATTTTTTAAAATAGAGAAAAAATGCTTTATGGTCTTTAACTTCATTAGTTAAATCTATGATTTTATCAGATCCACATTCTAGGCACCTTAAATTCATTTAAATAATCGCCCTAACTAAGTTAAAACACTAAAAAAATAAAAGAAAAATATATACTATATAAAAGTAATGTCTTGGTATTCAGAATCTCCTATGTCCTTTTTAGCAACACCTAATTCACGAACTTGTTGATTTAATTTTAAAACGGCATCTCTTACTATTTCTTTTTGTTTTGCACCTGTACAAACAATTCTTCCTGTCGAAAATATAAGAAATACTGTTTTCGGATCCTGCATCCGATAAATTAAACCAGGAAATACTTCTGGTTCATACATAGCATATTCCATAACAATTGCTGCCATATTAAGATCAATATTTGTGTGGAGATCTCCAGAAGCTACAATATTTTGAATAGTAATTTCAGGATTTGCTAACCTTATTCCAGCTTTTCTAATATTTTTAACGACTTTATCAACAACTCGTTCTGCTTCTGCTGCTTGCCTAAGCCCCGTAACTACCATTTTTCCAGTAGAAAATATCAAAATTGTAGCACGAGGTTTTTCAATTCGCATTACAAGACCAGGAAAACGTTCAGGATTATATTCTACCTCTGCATGACGTCTTGCAATTTGATTCAAATCTATCTTCTCTGTTATTTCTACTGTGACCGTCGCAACTACATTTTCAATTTTGTAATCTAAGTCGGTCTCATAATCGTATTCACCTTCTACTTCCTCGCTTTCAAATTCTTCTTCTTCATCCTCATCTTCTTCAAATTCGTCAAACTCTTCATCAAATTCTTCATCTGGCATGATAAAAATAAGTGATAATTGTGATTTAAATTTAATAAAATAATAAAACTCTTTATTTCAAGGTTTTTTTGTTAATTTTATTTAAATAAATCCTCCTTTATAAAGGTGGTAGATTTAAAAATAAATAGTGCTAAAATCACAAAATATTGAGAGTCATATAATAATTTTACAAAAATGAATAAATAAAAGAATTTATCTGCATAGCAATTTATGAATCTTCTGAGACATGATCTAATATCTGTTTTGTCAATTCTATGAAAGCCTGCTCAACATTTTGACCAGTTTTAGCTGATGTAATGATCATTCCCATATTATTCATATTTGCATACTTGGATGATTCACTTTCACTTATTTTGATTTGCTTTTCTAGATCAGATTTATTTCCTATAAGTATCATAGGAGCATTTCCTCTAGCATCTCTAAAACTCTGTATCCATTCTCCAAGTTTTTCAAAGGTTTTATTGCTAGTCATGTCATAAACGACGAAAGCGCCATTGGCACCTTCCAGATATAGACTTCTTAAGGATTTGAATGATTCTTGCCCTCCTAAGTCCCATATTTGGGCAGAGACATCACCGTAGCCCTCAACATTCATATCTTTTTTTAAAAGGTTAACACCAAGCGTAGATTTGTAATTTTCTCTGAATTTATTTTCAATGAACCTATAAACAAGTGATGTCTTCCCTACATTTGCTTCTCCAAGCAAAACTATTTTTAAGATATATGACATTAGCTATCACACAGCAATAGTGTTAGAATTTTATTTTATATTCAAAGTATAGTTTATACTTATTAATAATTTTCTAATTACTCTTTAAGAATGTATATAGAACTTAATTAATCGAGAATTTCTTATTATTAAAAAAAGGAATTACAAAAAAAATTGAATTATACTTAATTTAATCGGTTTTCTGGAACACGATCATGAACTCGCAGTAATTCTCACCCGTTTGTAGGCTACATCCTAGTTCTTGAGCAAAACAATGACGATCACTCAATTTCTCTACAACTCCTGCTAATAATCCCGCTTCGAATGAACAAAAGCTTCCTGTTGTTTTAATCCCTTTTTTGATCAAATCTTTTATAGATGAGTGGTCTTTTAACTTTAATTGTACAATTTCTTCTGTGCTTTCAGTTATTTCAACTTTACCTAAATTAAATTCATCTATAATACGTTTTAACTCCTCTGGAATTTGTTCTACATCTTTTACAGGTTTGATTTTTAAAATTGTCCCTAATTCATGTCCCAAATAGTAGAAAATTGCCTCTAGTTGATGACCTAATGCTAGCAAAGCACCAACTTTCATATCTCCAATATCTTTGCCCTCTCTTAAATTTTTCTTCATTTGAGCGAGAATTTTGGAGAGTAATTGTCTATCCATCTCATTTCACTTCTTTTAATTATACTTTTGTTTTAAATTTTAACTGAAGATATAAATGCATAAAGAATCGCATCGATAATCTCTTCTTCTTGTATATTTACAGATAATCTCTTGTCTGCGATTATTAATGTAGGAACTGAAGTAATCCGATACTCTTGTGTTAACGGTCGATTTTCCTCCAAATCAATTGAGATTTTTTCAATTCTTAATTTTTTTCCGAACAATGAAATGTTTATTCTCTTTAACTTTTCTTCTACAGGTATGCAAGGTGCACAATGATTTGATGAGAAAAATAAAATCTTTGGATATCCTTGGTCGATATCTTCATACATTTTCTATTCTTCTTTATATTTATTATATAACTCTTTAATTATTGCTTGGAATGCTTCAAATACGCCTTGTCCAGTCTTCGCGGATGTTTTATAATAGCCAAGAAAGTTTCTTTCATTTACGATTTTATTAACTTTATCATCATTTAAATCTTTTTCATCAACTAAATCCGTTTTATTACCAAACAAAACAATAGGGAGATCTCCTGTATAATTTTTAATATCTTCATGCCACTCTGTAATTTGATTAAAACTATCTTCATCAGTATGGGAGAATACTATAATTGCTGCTTTACTACCTTTATAAAATGTCGGACGCATGAAATCAAATTCCCGTTGCCCTGCAATATCCCAAAAGAACAACTTGCAATTATCACCATCGATTTCTTCATCATATTTCGAGAATTGGGCTCCTAAGGTCTTAATATAGTCTTTTTGGAAACTCCCTTGAGTATATTTTTTAATAAGGGAAGTCTTTCCAACAGCACCATTACCTATTACAGTAATTTTAAATACAAATCCTTTAATAACATCATCTTTTCCCATTTCTATCACTTGTTTATTCTGTTTTATATGTAATATATATCAAAAGTATAGAATATTATTTTTTTATTTATTTTTATTTGTTATTGTTTTATAATAATAATAAGAAATCGTATTAAATTTTATTTGAATAAAACTATGGATATTCTGGAAAGAATCTCAAAAATAATAAGAGAATTCTCTAAGAAAAACACAAAACTTGCATTAGCAGAATCTTGTACGGGGGGCTATATTTCACATATGTTTACTAATATTTCTGGAGCATCAAATGTATTTGAAAGGGGAATTGTATGTTATAGTAATGAAGCAAAAATAGATTTACTAGATGTGAATCCGCAAAGTATTGAGAAATTTGGTGCAGTTTCTGAACAAGTAGTTAGACAGTTAGCAAATAATATTAGAGTACTTTCTAATGTTGATATTGGAATTGGAATAAGTGGTATCGCTGGCCCAACTGGAGGGACTCCAGGAAAACCGGTTGGTCTAGTTTACATTGGTGTTTCAACTGAAAATGAGACGACTGTACAGCAATATATCTTTAAAACAGATCGTATTTCATTTAAAGAAGAAGTTTTAGAGAAAGTAGTTCAATTCTTAGAAGAGTTATGTTAAATAAATAAAAAAAGGGGTTTATGAAATAAGTTTTCCATTCTGCATTATTTCTTTTTTTGAGCCATCCATGTATTCTACAGTTATATTAGCTTTTGGCGATGTGACAAAATCCCAATGCATTTGAGATGCTGAAGTTCCTCCAAAAGATTTGTTAAATCCAAAAGCAACATGAACACTTCCATTAATTTTTTCATCTGTTAAAATATATCCAATCGATTTAGTTATCAAAGGATTACAACCAATGCCAAGTTCACCAACATTATAAGTTCTTAGTTCTGGAACATTATTTTTTTTATCAATTTGCTCACTTTGTTTGAAAGCGTCTATTAATAGATCTAAATCATTATCTGCAGAGATCTTATTCATCAATAATTTACCGTCTTTAAAGCTGAGATCTACGTTTTTCAGAATTTTATTAGAATATCTCTCAATTGTCAACGGGCAGAAAAGCTTACCTTCTCCTTGTTTTTCATTAGGGGGGAAAAAAACTTCACCCGCAGGTAAATTTCCCCCTAAATCTCCTAAAGCAATTTGTTCATCAGAAAGTAGTCCATCGTCAAGAATTCTCGGTCGATTTTCTATAGAGACCCAGAAATCAGTACCAAGATCATCAGTCACATAGACTTTTTTGCCATTATCAAATGATTTTCCTAAATTTGTAGTAATATCTGTCAATTCCTCTGATGGAATACTCATACCATCAACAATAAATCTCTCAAATAAATCATAGTCAATATTATAGAACTCAGCAGCTTTTTTTGAGGGCCAAGCAGCATAGCACCATTTTTTTCCTGGAGCATATTCTTCTTTGAAACCATATAATATTTCTCGTATTGGAGCAATTGATTTTTGATAAGCTTTTAATTTTTCTTCGGGAGCATTATTTCGAATTAATGGATCTTCTGGATACTCAATTACTATATACGCATCGATATTCTTAATCATTTCAATATAATGTTTTGGCGGTATTTCCAATGTTTTCCTAGATATTTGGTTATCTTGCCATATATTCTCTTCATAGTAATCACTTACAGCAGTAATGTGTGGAATTCCTCCATTTCTAAGAACACATAAGCTTATTTCTTCTAAGAGTTCTTGACAATAGGTAGCACCCTTTACGAGTATGAATTCACCTTCATTAATGTTAACACTTTTAGTAATATTCTCAGCACATTTTTTGATTTTCATCTTATTAATCATAAAATCACCAAACTTGAAATAAAAAATGTTTATTAAGATAAAAATGATTTCTTAAAGAAAAAAGAATCAAAGAATTTATTATCCTAAGTTGGTATAATTTAATTATTAGTTTGAATATATAAATGGAAGAAAATAAAAAACAACTACTATAATAATTACTAATTCTTTAAAATGGTCGTTAGAGAAGCTGGTTTGTTATTCAGAGGGTTTACTTTAGTTAAAAAAAGTTATCACAAATCTACGCTGGGAAAAATCGATTCAGACTTAAGAAGTGGTCTACTTACAGCTATTTTAGATTTTGCGCAGTCAACGTTTTCTAAAGTTGAATATTTTGAAGGAAAAAAATTTCTTATTACATTCACCGAAGATAAAATACAAAGTGAAGATGGAATAGAACCAGAATTTCTCGTTTCTTATGCTATTTTGGATAGAGAAAAAAAAATTGAACGATACATAAATAAAGTTATTCAACCATTATTAAAGCAATTATTGCAAGAATTTAAAACACGAAATATAGGTAAAAATTTATCCGAGGTTTCTCAATTTAGAGATTTCAAAAAATCTATTGATACAATATTTGGAACTGATACAGAAACTATTGATCAAAAATTAAGAAAAATCTTATGAAATTTCTATTTAAGCGATTTCTTCAAATACCATAATATTAGTGGCAATGCTATTGTTGCATCAGAAATCACAGTAGAATATTTTGCTTTTTCATTTATTTTCCCCCATGAAATGGCTTCCCTTAATGATGCACCACTTAATCCTCCCGGCTCAGGACGATCCATTGTAATCTGAATAGCATAGGTGGCAGAATTTGGGCAAAACTGTAATGATTGCATAATAAAATTTTTAGGGACCCCTCCTCCAACAATACAAATTCCTGCAACTTGAGCGTCCCAAGCAATGTTCACCATTTCTAACATGTCTTTGAAATGATTTAAATTTAATTTTTGGTTATGAAATCCTAATTGCATTGCTAAACCAGAGTCAGTAAATGCCGGACAAAAAATGGGGATATCATTATCATAACAAGCTCTAAGGATAGAATTAGAATTCTCTGGAAGGTGGTTTCCCAAAAATTTTAGAAAGGAACTAACTGACATATTATTATCTGTGATTTCAAGTTTTGATACAAAATCTTCAATTCCTTCATATACTTTATTTGGCATATAAACATCATAAATTCTATTCATTTCCTCTCTATGAAGAAAATCATCATCAAACTCACCCTTTTCTAGATTTCCTTGTAAATGTTGATATCCTAAAGCTTCTGCTAGATCGTGCGTCAAATTTGCTCCGGTTGTTACTAAAACATCAATAAATCCTTCATTTAAGAAATCAAAGATAACTTTTTGCAATCCTGCAGGAACAAGAGCACCTGCTAATCCGAAAAATTTAACACAACTCTCAGTATTAACCATTTCTTTATAAATTTCACAAGCAATTGCTAACTTTTTTGCATTAAATCCTGTATCTTTTAAGGAATTAATCAATTCGATAATATCAGTATTTTCTCTTATTCTAAATTGATTAATCTTTCGTAACATATCTTTAAAATTCTTATCAGGCATAAAAATTATTTTCCACTTTTATTGGCAATAAATGAAATGAATTCAATAATAAGCTTAGCCGCTAAATTACATGTCATTCTATTTTCTAAATCTAAATTAGGTGCAACCTCAACCAAGTCAAAACCAACAACAT
Source organism: Candidatus Hermodarchaeota archaeon (assembly GCA_048885765.1). Lineage (GTDB taxonomy): Archaea > Asgardarchaeota > Lokiarchaeia > Sigyniarchaeales > SOKP01 > Loki-b32. Next base: position 20,880 of record JBHLLI010000031.1, on the reverse strand, counting down.
TAAAATTATTAGCAATTTCTCTTAAAATTTTCCATAATTCTCTATATGTAAATCCTCCAGGCATAGCAAAACCAGTACCAGGAGCAATAGAGGGTTCCAAAACATCGATATCTATCGACACATATAATGAATTAACACCAGATGTTTTGAAATGATTGATTATTTTTATTATATAACTATCAAGCCCCTCTATTATCTGATGAGCTTTTAAATATTTGATATCTTCTGATTCTGCAAACTCTAACTCTGGAATGTCAATATCTCTTGCGCCTACGATTAGAAGATTATTTTTATTAATATAATTTAAGTCATAAACTCTATGCGAAATAGTTGCATGAGAATAAACTCCTTTATCCCATTCTTGGTATAAATCCAAATGTGCATCAAACAAGATTACACCAAGTTCATCCTTCTTATCAAATAGCTCTCCAATTATCTGTATTACTGGATATGAACAGAAATGATCTCCACCGATCATAACTGGGATTATCTTTTCATTTTTCTGATATATTTTTTTTATAAATTCCTTTATAGTAGTGAGATTTTTTTCGACATCTATTTTTATAATAGGAATATTTCCCACGTCTGCAATTTTGAAATCAGTTATAGGTTGTCCTTGTTCAGATGTCCATCCAATATCATTTGTTACATCTCTGATCCTTTTAGGGGCTATCGAAGAGTTAGGTAAATCAATTGAAGTTAAATAATCCCAAGGTATACCAAAAATTACAAATTGAGTATCATCCTTAATTTCTTCAGTAGAATTAAAAAATTTCATTTTCATTTTTTTTAGGTCTTTTTTCTTTACATTTTATCAAGGGTTTTAATTCCTAAAATATTTAATCCAATTTTAATAACAATTTGTACACATTTTATCAGTAATAATCTTGCGCTTTCTAATTCTTTTTCATCGGATATAACTTGACACGAAGAGTAAAAAGAGTTAAAGGCTTGACATAAAGTTAATAAGTATTGAGCAATTACGTGAACGTTATATGTTTTTTCAGCTAAATCTACGATCTCCGGGAAATAAGTCAATTGTTTTATTAAATCAAATTCATTTTTATGAGTAAATAAATCCCAGTTAATTTTGGTGTTTACCTTTTGCATAGATTTTGAGAGGATTGACTCAATTCTCGCATAGCAATATTGAATATAAGGACCAGTTTCACCTTCAAATGAAATACTTTCATCTGGTCTAAATACAAAACCTTTAGTGGCACTATATTTTAAAATATAGAACTTAATTGCAGCTAATCCTATAATTGTTGCCCTTGATGACATTTCAGATTTAGAAAGATCTGGATATCTTTTATTAACCTCAATTAATGCCAGATTTTCGACCTCTTCAATTACTTCATCTCCATCTACAACTGTTCCCTCTCGACTTTTCATTTTTCCACTAGGTAAATCAATCATACCATAGGATAAATGGTAGTTATCTTCTTCAAAACCAAGAAGCTCCAATAGCGCAAAGAGCCATTTGAAATGTTGGTTTTGTTCATCGGCAACAACATAAATTGATCTATCATAATTAAAATCTTCTTTTTTCTTATACGCAAGATAAATATCTTGAGTAATATAAATGGAGGTACCGTCACTTCGGATTAAGAATTTGTCAGGTAAATTTAACTCATCTTTAAATTTTGCAAATATTGCCCCATCTTCCGTTTTCTTAAAGATACCATTCCTTAATCCTTCTAGGATAATTTCTTTTCCTTTTAAATATAAATCTGACTCATAATATTCCTTGTCAAATGAAATATCAAGTTTTTTGAAAGTAGCCCTAAGACCTTCTAAAGCCCAATTATTCATTTTTTTCCATAAATCTAAAGTATCTTTATCACCCATTTCCCATAATCTTAAAAGATTATAAGCTTCATCCTCTAGATTTTTATCTTTCTCCGCCATTTCGCTATATTTCACGTAAAAATCTCCGACATAATGATCACTTTTTTTATCTGGTTCCTGATTATTCCCCCATTTTTTATATGCAAGCATACTTTTACAAATATGAATGCCACGATTATTATATAGGTTTACTTGAAAAACATTATATCCTTTATATTCAAGTAAATTAGAAAGTGATTTGCCTAGTAATAAATTCCTAATATGACCAAAATGAAGAGGTTTATTGGTATTTGGGGAAGGATATTCAATGACAATTCTTTTCTTCTTCTTTTCTACTTTATTAATAGTCTCTCGAATTCTTCCGTAATCTTCTTGTAACTCAAAAATTGCCTCTAGGATATATTTTGGGTTTACTCTCAAATTTAAGTAAGGTCCAGTTGGTTTAACATCATCTAAAACTTCGATTTTTTTAATCTGATTTTCTAAATCTTTTGCGATTAAATCGGGTGATTTCTTTTCAATTTTGGCTAGCCTAAAACAAGGGAAAGCATAAGTAAAATTAATCTCTGAAGGAGGTATTTCTAATAACGCCTTAATTTCCTCTTTATCAAGCGCCTTAATCTTATCACTTAATATCTCAGCTACTGTTTCCTTGTCAATGATTTTCATTTTCAAAAATAAGTAAAAATCAATAAATTTTATAGTTATATAGATTGTAACTTCTTTCTGTTTTGTTAAATATATCTAAAATAGCTCATAAAATTTATGATTGATTATGTGCCATTTAACTAAGGTAAAGGTAAAGGATTTGATAGTAGAATATTGTTAAATGTTAAAATAAGATTAAATAAAATAATTATTATTCTTGATTTATAAAAATGTTAAAATATTTTAGAAACGAATTTATTTTAAATTCGTATAATTCATGAGGAAAACAATGACAGAAAAAAATGATAATTTCATCTTAAAATGGAATGGTGACAAAGGACAATTTGTACCAATCGAATCTGACGGGGATATGAACGAAGGAATATTCATTGAGCTTGTTAAAGATGAGGATACATGGAGATACTTTTATATTAAAGGAGCATCACTAATAGCACGGCGCACAGCTTTAAGAGCAGCTAATGGTATATCAAAGACCGGATATGTTCACCCTAAAACTAACATACGGTATGGTATCGAATGTAGTCTTGAAGAAGAAGTATCTCCATATGAAGATATGCCAGATGATCTAAGAAAAAACCAACGTTCTTGGTATAAAGGAGAATATAAGCAATATTAATCTTGCTGTTTTTTATTTCTTTTAATTTCTTATAGCTGTTTTTTTTTAACTATAGATTACACCTTATTCCAGAATTCATTTGGAGTAAGAAGTTTTTTAATTCTTGAAAACGGACATGCTGCTATGCAGTTTCCACAATCACTGGAATTTTGAACCCAAAATTCAAAACATTTTTCCACATCAACATAATATTTCTTAACTCCAGGATTGTTAGAAATTGAAGTTGATTTAAAAGTAGGGGTTACTTCTTTTGTTATAGCTTCAGTTTCACATGCTTCAGCACATTTATAACATTTTTTACACATATTGTTGACTTTTTCTATGAATTTTTGGTTTGGACTATCAGAAATTAAAGGCATATTCGTAAAAACCTTACATATACGAGTTCTCGGGCCATATTCAGGAGTAATTAATAACCCATTTCTACCTAAAGCACCAAGTCCTGCATCAATAGCTAATGGTATACTAAGGGCAGTATCATTACCACATTGAATAGCACGATATCCTAAATTTCTAATAAATTCACCCAAACAAGAGATCATAAATGCCATCTTAGAATATGCAATGGCTGAAGCTGCAGCAGCCGGTTGAGTTGGTGCTGTTGAAATTGCATCTTCATCCATCTCAACAATCATCACAATTACTTTGTTAATTCCCTTTGGTAAATCTATAGGTTGATCATAAATTGATTCTGCAGCTCTTCCTTCGCGAACTTGTTGTTTTGCTTCTGCTTCACTAACTTGATCGGGCCTCTTGAATCCTGATTTGTATATCCATTTTTCATTAACATCTGAAATACCAACCTTTGATGCCCCGTAAAATATTGCTGCTTTTTTTATGTAATTCGTGAACGATTGAATATCGTCAACTTCATACTTAGATTTCATCCAATTGACGCCATAACCAATATCTACAACTTCATTCCTTTCCCATGTAAAGGCATATGGGAATCGTTCATATACAGTCCAACCTGCCGCTACAAATGCAAAATCCAACCTTGAATAACCATCTTTTTTTGATTCAATATGGCTCTCTATATTTGTATCTATCATTTGGTTGTATGTTGGTAGACTCTTATCCCACAACCTTCTAAATAACATATTGTTTTTTTGCTTAAAACGCCTATATGTCGACTCATCAATTTCATACATATTCTCAAATTCTTTCTTTATTTTTGGGTTATATTATTATTTTATAACAATAAATAAAAGTTTTTGATGAGCCTAATATAAGTATAATAGTTATTTTGAATAATAAAATAAAGTGATCTAATATATGAGTAAACGTTTTATAAATCAAATCGGTATGGGTGCAGATCAGCACGGACATAATGATGATTGTACTAATGCTGCGATTAAAGCTATAAAAAATGCGATTTCGAATAATTGTTTGACAGGGTTAACAGAGATTTGCGGTTTAAAAGAGCCTAAAGATCTATTGAAAATGAAAGTCCATGTTAAAATTGGTGCTCCGTATCCAGAAAACTTGGACAAAAAACGAGTTTTAAAAGCAATTCCATTTGGAGAAAAATCAATAGAAGTGGTCAAAGGTGGATTAGTAGCTAAAGGAATTATGATTGAAGCTCTTGGAGATACTTCAGATAAAATTATAATCTGTAATGCAGCTATAACTGTATCTATAGAATAAGGAATCAAGCATCAAAGATAAACTACAAATTAAGAAAAAAACAATCTTTATCAAGAAATTAAATGACAAAAAATTTTAAACATATATTACAATCTTTTTAATATATAACATCAAAATATTTTAATAGATATAGAAAAGATATTAATTATAGAAATCTTAATAGTGATTAAAATAAAAAAACAAGAACTCTCTTATATTAAAACAAATATATTAATATAAGAAAGTGTATTTTTTTATTATTTCGCAGCGTAGCCAAAAGTCTGAATGGATTGAGGGAAAAAACGATGTACGACGCAACTTATAAAATTGTTATCTTTGGAGATGCGGGTTGTGGTAAAACAACACTTACTCAAAGATTTTTAACAAATTTATTTAAATCCGATTCTAAAATGACTATTGGTGTAGATTTTGAAGTGAAAAGTTTAGAAATCAATGGAAAACGGATAAAACTTCAAATTTGGGATTTTGGTGGCGAAGAAAGGTTTAGATTTCTATTACCCACGTATGTACGTGGTGCTAATGGAGCTTTATTTATGTATGATGTCACCAATTATAGTTCCTTAGCTCATATAGATGATTGGTTATTAGTAATTAGAAAAGAACTGCGTGCTGAAGATCAATTTCCTATTATTGTAGTAGGGGGAAAGGCGGATCTATTAGATGATCGGGAAGTCACAGGAGAAGAAGGTATTAATATTGCAAAATCTAGGGGTGTTGATGGATTTATTGAATGCAGTTCAAAAACAGGTGAAAATGTAGAAGAAACTTTTGAAGCATTATCTCGCCTAATGCTACAAAAATCTAATTTATTATGATAAGAGTTAGTCTATATTTTCTTCTTCCATTGCTAATTTTTGTTTCAATCTTAAATCCTTTCTTCTCAGAGATACCATTACTTGAAAATCAAGATCTTTTTTATAAATATCAGCGTACCTTAGCATTTTCTTCGCTATCTCTTTTTCAACGTCATCCCTTTCAATCTCGAAACCATTAAAAACAGATAATTCTGAGAATTTTTCAATGTCTTCAAGAAATTCTTCTGGTAGAACATCTGATCTATCTTTTACAGCGATATTCATTATTTCTTCTAATTTTTTATATATCTCTCTCTTACTAAATTGACACAAAATACATTTTGAGACACGCTTTTTAAAAATATTTAGAACTATTAATCCTGTAATAAATTTGAAATTTCTAATTAATAGATTAATATCTTCTCTCGCATAATCATTTATATTTTGTTGAATGTATTCTTCGGCATTATTATATAAGGTACAAAAATTCATTGCCCTGTCAAAATATGCTGGGACTATACAAAACAATCGAGTGAACCAAAAAGGTTTAATATTCTCTGGAGGATCCTCGTAAAAAATATAATACACTACTCTACCGTCTCTCTCTTTATATAATGTAGTTTCCTTCTTTAGCATGTTTAAATAAGTTGAAATAGTAGATCGGGCAATTTCTTTAAAATATCTTTTATATTCATCCTCAACTTCTCCTGTAGTTATTTTTTCCTGCCCTTCTAAATGAAATTTAAGAATTATACCCAAAATGCGATTTTCATGAAGGCGCCCTGTTTTTATCTGTTGTTCTTCGGATTCATCCTCCCTAATTTGGTACAAAAAAGCAATTTCTGGCGCAAAATCTTGGACAACTGTATCAATAAGTTTTAGTTTTGAGTCTGTAATTTCTACTGTTTCTAATTTTGCACCTTCCAGTAATAGTTTTTCTATTTCTGTTCTTTCAGACAAATTTAAAAAACACTCGTTTTTGTTTTTTGCTATATTAAAAAAATTTATTTATCTTAATAAAAATTTATGTTCGAATACAATAGAAACATGATATTTATTTAAGTTTCTATCAGAATATTTTATCTTTTGAAATATACTGAAAAGTTATTTATTTTATTATTAAATGTGCTAACAAAATCAAATTTATTTGTTCAGAAAAAAACAAATAATCTCTCTAATCCAATTTATGTTCTAACAATTCAAGTAAAATTTTGACGATTTTACATGAGATTTATTAATTCTTTTCGTATTTTTCCTTCCAAACGGGATCTGATTCTTGCAAAACTCTTCTCTGAACTTTTCCTATTAAATTTTTGGGAAGTTCTCCGATTATTGCTACTCGATGAGGCACTTTATAGGGTGCCATATTTTCCATGGCCCAATCTTTTATTTTTTGAGGGGAACAATCACAATCTTCTGTAATAGCAACCCAGGCTTTAATAATTTCTCCGTATTCTTTATCAGGAAGCCCTGCAACGGCAGCTTCTGTAATATCTGGATGCTTCATTAATAATTCCTCAATCTCTTTCGGAAACACAGAATATCCTTTACATTTTATAAGTTGTTTTTTTCTATCTCTGATTTCAATGGTACCATCTTCATTCATGAAACCTATGTCTCCAGTTAAAAGCCACATTTTACCTTCAAATTCGATTATTGCATTTGATGTTTCTTTAGGTTCATTGAGATATTCTAACATAATTTGAGGACCAGTGACACAAATTTCACCAGTATTTTCAATACCAAAATTTTTATCATCAGGATCTCCTAGACATATAGGACCCTTCGAAAAGTCGTCAAACGGCCAAATTCCCCATTCTGTTCCTGGAAATGGCATTCCAATAACCCCGTTAGGGCTTTCTCCAAATAAATTACCTGCACTTACAGCCGGACTTGCTTCTGATAATCCATAGCCTTCAACGATACGCCCTCCTGTATTATTAATGAATGCTTCTCTTACGGGTGCATGCAATGGACCAGCACTAGAGATGCACAATATCAATTTTCCCATAACACCGGGAAATCTCCTTTTAAGGTTTTTAAGCTCCGCTAACTTTTTAAATAAAATTTCTGTACCAGCATATATTAACCCTTCTCTGCATGGTAATCTTTCTATTTGTTCACACAACTCTGCTTGTGAAGGAGGAGTCGGAAAAAGCATAATCCAACCTCCAACGATGAGACTAGTATTCATAATAACTGTATGAGCGAAACTATGGAATAAAGGTAAAATTCCTATGTTTCCAATTCCGGGCTTTTCGCCACCCAGCCATAATTTACATTGTTTAGCATTTGAAACTACATTAAAATGACTTAAAACAGCAGCTTTTGGTAATCCTGTTGTACCCCCAGTCATAATATAGGTTGCAGGATGTTTTTTTACATCAATATCTACTTCTGGAACATTTGGTTCTGTTTTTAGTAACTCTTTAAATTTTAAAGCACCAGGATAATCAACTTTTCCTGAAGGAATCTTTTTTACAAATTTTCCGATTGCTTTTCTTACACCTTTTATTTCTGTTAAATCGATTAAATTAGTATATATGACAAGTTCTATTGATGAATCTTGAATTATTGGTTTAATGGATGATTCATATAAGGAATCTAATACAATCAGAAGTTTTGGTTCGGTTATGTCAAATTGATGAAGGACCTCCACAGGTTGATAAGTAGGGTTGATTCCGCTAGCGATAGCACCTATTCGTGTAGCAGCAAAATAAGCAACAATGTATTGAGGGCAATTAGGCAAATATAACGCTACTACATCTCCCTTTTTTATTCCTAGGTTGGCTAAAGCAGTAGCAAAACGTTTTACATAATTCTGAAATTGCTTATAAGTGATCCAAGCGTCCAAAAACCAGATAAACTTCTCATCTTGAAATTTATCAACTTGTTCATCTAACAACTCATTTATTGTTTTTTCTTCAAAATTGGTATTATATGGAACTCCTTTTGGCCACCATTTCTTAAACCAGCATTTATTTTCATCAACAATAAATGGTTCCTGCATTTTTAATGTCATAAATTCCTCACACAACTTGAAATAATTCTTATCTTTATGTCACTTTGATTTTTCTAAATTTATAACTTTATAAGAATTTGAAATTCAAAAATCTTCTTTTTATAATAAAATTGTTATAAAGCATCCAAAAACTAAAGAAAAAGAATAAAAAATAAAAAAAAGAGTATAAAAAATTATAAAATTTTAAATTCTTGCGTCTTTCCTTCTTTTGATTAAAATGGTTGCTACTCCAACTAATCCAACACCAGCAATTAACACAATTAACGCCCAGAACCCTTCACTTTGAAACACCATAAAGACTGAGAAGGTAGGATCATGCCAAATACCACTTCCGTCCTCGAATTGAGGATAACAAACAGCATAGACCATAACACTCAATTCAGTTTGTACTCTGATATCTGTAGCAAAACTACTTACTTCAGTGCCTCCAGCTATCATATATGAATCGTGTCTTTCATGTTCCATTAACCAAACAGCAAGTGGTATTATGCTAGTACTTGCTGGAGCTGTTTCTCTACTTGTTTCATTACCATATTCATAATCTGGCCCAGCAATATCAACAAATTCTAATTCATCACGGGCACGTGCACCTATATAATCTCCAACCATTAACTTATGTTCGGTACTATTATAATGTCTTTCTTCTAAAATAGTCTCAGGCTCATCAGGAATTTCGCCTTGTGTTGCAATATCAAGTTCAAAATGTAATACAGTGGAAACATAAATAATAGCGAGGTCTAGACCTTGGATAGGTGAATTTGCATATGGTGCAACTGGATCATTCCATGGATCAAAAAATTGGTTTAACTTCACTAATCCATGTGCTGCACCTAACTCTCTATCAACTTTAGGTTCAAAAGTGAAGCCAAAATGAATTTTTCCGAGACTTTCTACAGGTGCTTCTAAGTAAGAATTCAAATCGATACCTAATGGAACTGCGGAGATATCTGCATTTAAAATATTGATACCCCAGGATATACTTCTATTACTTGGATCGATTGTTGGCTTAACAAACTGGAAGCTTCCGACCTGACCTAATATAAGTCGGTGGGTGAGTTCGGTACTGGTAGGGATATTTACGGTACGTCCCTCAATATCCACAGGAGTATAAACTGCAGTAATGTCTCTACTGTGATCCGTATCATTATATAAAAAAGCTCCTGCTAAATGGTGAGTAAACAAGTAGAATTCAATATTACATCCGTCAAAGGCATTAGCAATCATTAATTCTGGACTTCCACCTCCTCCAGTTGCAGCGTTTAAGATCTCTGCAACATCTATATGAATCTCAAAATTTTTAATCCATAACTGAATTAAATCAAATGAGAATTGAGTCCAAATGGTTTCTGCCACGTTTCCATGAGTTGGAGTTAAAAGCCATTCAGTATAACTGTCCCTTCTATTTTGAGCAGTAAGATTCCAATAATCTAATAAATCGTCTCCCCAAGCTTCATTTGTAATATTTAGATGGTTAGTGGGGATTAATTCATTCTGTGTCATATACCATGATTTTTCAATTCTAAAATCACCACTAGGAATAATATCTAGCTTTTGCCAAGTAATAGGATTCATAATAAATAATTCATCACCAGTAAAAATATCATTTATATGAATTAAAAACCAAGTGAGTAACGAAACACCATCTCGAATAAGATCCTGATTTATTGATAAACTTTCAGACTGAAGGTACATTATTCGCCTGAAAAAACTGAGTAATTTATTTACAGCAGTAATAAAAGATCTATCACTATCCCAAATAATTAAGGTAACTCCCACTCCAACTTCAACTTTATAATCAAATTCACCGTGTTTTTCAACTAGACAATAAGCATGCTCCATTTGCGTCTCATTTAATCCGGATATATCATCATTTAGTGTTAAATTTAAATATCCTTGAGGAAAAGGGTAAATATCTCTTACATCGCCCTCTAGATCAAAATTATAAGTTCCGCGTTCATGGCGAGTTCGATTAACACTTAATACAAATGTATTACCCAGCATTTCAAATTTGGAGAGATTGAAGTCATTTAGAAATAATGCTTCAAACATGGAACCTAAAATTTCGCCTCCATATCCTAAGTGACTACCAAAAAGAGCACCAAATCCTCTTTGAAAACCTTCAAAAATACCTTCATCGATTTGATCAAAATTGAAAGGATCACCGATATCATTTTCTTGCCCAACAGCTAGCACAGGCATAGCGAATACTGAACATAGGACAATGGTAACAACCATTAAGGATTTTGTATTTAGATTTTTCATATTTTTCACATTTTTTTGATATAAAATTAAGTATTTTGTTATGGATCTAATCAAAATATAAATTTTTAATAATATTTATTCTATTATAATAGAAAATTCAAAAATTTCAACGTATATCTAATATACATAAGAAATAATTTGTAATAGTCAGACAGCTGATTATGATTTTAAAGTTTTTATTTTTAATGTGTGATAGTCTTACATCCTGTTTAATATATGATGAATAATTACCTTACTAGAGAAATTGGATATTAAATTTAATTGGAATCTATTAAATATGATTCTATGAGATATATAAGATAAAATTATTCAGTTTTTAAGAAAGTGTAGAAAAATACAATAATATATAATATCGCTGAGATTAATAAACTCCAAACTCTTAGAAATTCTGAGAATTCTTCTGTGGTAAAAAGTACATTTGAACCAATAAAAACTGCTGCAATGAGATATCCAAATAAATGGCTCTTAAACCCTGTAACTTTTGATTTGCCTTGAACAAAATTGACAAACGAGGTAATAATAATGAATATAAAACCGACTATATAAAACAAATTGATTACTTCAAATTCATAAAGGTCCAAATACAAAAAGAATCCAAAAAGTACAATTTCAAGAATTTTTATATTCCAAACCCATTGTTTTTTAGTAGTTCTTTCCCAGAATTGTTCATATTCACTTATACCGGAATTATAAAACAATAGAATAAAAGATCCTATCGCTAAAGCAGTAAATAACGAATATGAAATTTTAAAAAGATATGGAAGTAGAGGAACCCATAAATCATTCCACAAGAAACTTGTTAATACAAAAAACTCAGGTATCACACTTACGGTACAAAAAATAGGAATAACTGATGCTAAACACATCATAATCCAAGTTATAGTAGAGATTTTAGTATCTTCCTCCCATACTTCTTTTCTAAAGGTAGTTAATCGCCATGCCATAGACGCAAAGCTTAAAATTGAAATAACAGGAGTAATAGCAGGGAAAATAAAAATCATCATAAGATAAATTGCATTTATCCCATAAAAAAATTTCAACCTAGATGGCACTACGCTTATTGTTTTGTCAAAATCATCTAAGGTATTTGCAAATCGATTAACAAAAAGAATCAAAAAGAATAACCATGAAATACTAAATATTGAAGGACAAATGATATTAATAACAATGATAGTTAACATAGGATCATTTGAATACCATAAATTAAAACCCGCGAAATTATAGATTAAAAATATGGCTACAGGTACCAATATAATTGATGACAAAACAATTAGACGACTTACTATTATTCCTTTTATCTCTTTAGGCATAATTTTTACGAATTTACTGACCTTTTAATATTAATATAGAATGGTATGATTTAAGAATTAATATGTTTTCCACCAGAATTATTTACAGATCCAATAAGATTTGGGTTAAATAAGATAAAATTAAAAGTTGATATTATATATTTATCCTTTTTTTGCTCCACAATTTTTACAAAAAAGATCATCTGCTGTCAGCTTAGCTCCGCAATTTGTACAGTTTGTGGATGTAACAACAACATTCTCTTCTACAGTTTCTCTTGGGAACATTTCAGTAGGTTCTTCAACCTCTCCCTTTGTTTTTATTCTTACTCTCTTTTTCTTTTCTTTACCACCTTCAGGTTTGTATCGTAAACTCCCAATAAATGCTCCAAAAACTGTACCGACTAAACAGCCTTCTATAATTGCAGTAAGCGAAGCAAGTAGATATGGCAAATCTGTTAATCCTAGCATTAATCCATCTAACAATCCTACAATTAATCCACCAAATGTACCTCCAAGTGCATTCCCAAGTACTACTAATATTATATAGAGCACCACCGAGATAATAGCGTACCCAATTCCTATAGATAAACTTGTATGTATTGCTTCACGAGGAGAATGAGAAAATAGTGCACTTGCAATGACACAAGTTAAAATCCACGGAACCACAACAGCTATTATCAAGCCGATATCATCAGGTCGATAACCTATACACCAATGAATAGGAAATATAAGGACCAAAACTACTCCAATCAACATTCCTGCTACAAGCTCAATAAAAATTCCACCAAATCCAAGAAAACCAGATATTGCACTTAAGGCATCATCCACATTTTCAAGAAGACCTCCTGTAACCCCTTCTGTAAGATTAAGAAATCTGAATGAAATGTACGACATAGGAACGAAAATAATCATTCCTACAATTCCAGATTTTATTACACGACCCCATCCCATGTATATCCCCTTACCATAATTGATTAATTCATTTTAATATCTTTATTACATTCAAAAAAGCAAATCATATTTATACTTTTGTCTTGAATTTCAATATAATTCTTTCCTATATTTAATAGTATTAGAACTATATATGTTATAATTCACAATAATAAAAACTATGTAAAAAAGAAGTAGATAAATATATTTTTAAAAATTAATTATTTTTTTATTGTATTTTAGTAATACGGCCTTTATCCATACGGATTGTTTTGGTTCCATATTGAGATAAATCTCTATGCGTCACAAAAATAATAGTTGTTTCCATTTCTTTGTTAATTTTCTGTAATAAACTCATAACCTGTTTTTCTGATTCCGGATCTAAATTACCAGTCGCCTCATCTGCTAGAATGACTCTGGGTCTATGGATTATCGCGCGAGCAATTCCACATCTTTGTTTTTCACCCCCGGACATCTGGACAGGATAATGATCCTTACGATCAAGCAAATCAACATCCCTTAGGGCTGCTATCGCTCTGTCTTCTATTTCTTTTTGACGTAATACTGTTGGCCATAAAACAGATTCTACATTTTCTATAGCTGTCAATGTATTAACAAGATTAAAATCTTGAAACACAAATCCAATTTTTTGTCTTCTTAGCCTACTTAATCTATCCTCAGTTGCTCTTGCTATATTTTCTCCATCAAATATGATTCTACCTGAATCAGGGAGATCAAGTCCTGATAGAACATTTAGAAGTGTAGATTTACCGCAACCTGTAGGGCCTTGGATAATAGCAAATTCACCAGATCTAATTTTTAAGTTTACATCAGCCAATGCTCTAATAATAGCTCCTGCTCTTCTATATTCTTTATTTACATCTACAGCTTCAATCATAATATCTTTATCAGATGACATTTCTTTTTTACCTCCTTATCCTCCTACTTTTTTCAGTGCTATTATTGGTCGCACTTTAAGTACTTTTCTGTATGCTAAAATAAAAGCAAAAATTTGCACAAAAATAAATATTGCACTTGTGATAACGACTGGAAGTAAATCAACTAAAATTGAGAGAGGTAAATTGAAATCTGGAATTTGGTTTAAGTAAGCAACAATTGCTGCATAATGAAACAATACTTCTATTACAATAAAAAAACCGACTAAAGTTGTAAAAAAGATTATTCCCGAAACTAGAACTAATATATTTTTATTAGTATATCCAATACATTTAAACGTTGCCCAAACACGACGTTTCCTTGAGACTAGAATCCAAGCATATAGTAATGAGAGGAATAATGATGTTCCAAAGAATATAAGGACAAAATACCATGCTAATTCTCCAAGTTCTCCACTAAAACCCAATCCTATAAAAAAAGACGTCAAAAATATCAGAGTTGTGTATATTAATGTAAAAACTGTAAATACTTTTTTCTCACGTAAAGAAAGAAGAATAGCTTTTCTCCACATTCTTAATGCCAATTAATTTCACCGTAATTTTTTCATTTATTTTTTAAATTATATTTAAATTTATAATTGATTTTATTTATTTTATTATAGCAATTTAATAATAAATATTTGGTCATAATGTCTGAAGAAATTGAAGCTATTATTGATGATTTGTTAAATGCTGAGCAGAATATTTTTGGGGTTGCTATTATAGGCAAAGATGGGAGTTTGTTAACTCAGACAGAAAATTGGAATATTATAGGCGATCTTGATTTGATTAATGAACTGCTTAACCAAAAATTAGAGTTGGGCGAAAAAGGAATTAGTAGTATAGTAATTCAGGGCATTAAATATATGGTTGTAGAGAATACAGAAGAAAGAAAAATTGGAACAAACATAACTGGTAAAGGGCATCTTATTATTTGTCCTGTTCCTATTGGAGGTACAGGGGCACTAGTCTGTTATATTAATCCACAAGTTGGTCCTCGTGATTGCCTTTTTGCGACTCAAGAATACGCATTAAAATTAACTGATCTTATCTAATATTTTTCCTATTTTTTATTCTATTGAATTCCAATAATTAATTAAAAGATTTTTTAAAGTTGATTTGATTTTTGTTATTTCATCTTTTTTAGAATAATCACTGAAGTTTAAATATTCAAAAGTAGGGCGTTCATAACTCTCTTTTAGGAGACATTGAATGATAGAATAAATACATGCAGGTAATCCTATTAAACTATATCCCCCTTCGAGAATAAAAACCAATCTACCTTGGCATATTTCTTCAGCAATTTTTAACAATTTTTCTGTGAATTCATAATAAGTTTTAGATGTTAAAAGGCAATTCCCGACTGGATCTGCGAAATACATATCAAAACCTGCGGCTACGATAATTAGATCAGGCATAAATTCTCGTAAAATAGGTTCTAGGATCTCAAAACATTCTAAGAAATCATCATCAGTTGAATTAAATGGTATTGGAAAGTTTATACTTCTTCCTAAACCTTCTCCTGTACCTAACTCATCAATAAATCCAATTTCTCCCTCAACAAAATCATATTCATGAACCGAAAAATACAGGACAGATGGATCATCATAGAAATATTGAACAAGACCATCCCCAAAGTGAGCATCGATATCAACAATGGCAATTTTTTTTTTATAATTTAATTTTTCACGTAAATATAAAACTGCGGCAGCAATATTATTAAAAATGCATAATCCAGAAGCCTTTTCTCTTAAAGCATGATGACCTGGGGGTCTAATAAATGCTAATGAACAATTAACTTTGTGAGTGATCACACTCTTAACCGCACTTATCGCACCACCAATGGCTTTTTTGGCTAAAGAAAAAGTATCTTCAGTAAAATAGACTTCTTCCCCTAATAATCCACTTCCTCTACTTGAAAGTGCTTTTATTGAGTCAACATGATATTTCGTATGAGCTAAGTATATAATTTCCTCCTCGATATCCATTGGTGCTATCTTTATAATTCTCTCATCATGTATAATCCTATTCTTCTCCAAATATTCTGTAATTGCTTTTATCCTTAAAGGATTTTCATATGAAAAAAAAGTCGGATATGGATAAGGTGGTACGTTTTTTGATGCGAAATCATCATCCTGAATAATTCCAATTTTATTAATAGACTTCATTGTTAAATGAAAAATAATCAAAAATACCTAAATTATTATAATAACAATTACATACATTTATTTTAAATAAATATGAAATTTTAAAACAAAAATGGTGTTATATCATTGGAAGCTCTTGAAATTGTTTTTATAATATTATTAAACGCTCTTCCTATAGTAATTCTAGTTATTCCCTTATTTTTTATATGGAAAAGAACTATTGGTAAACTATATTTAAGGATAATTCTGGGGATTACAATATTTTATGTTATCTATTGGATATTACCAATAATATTTCAAGTTGGAGAAACTCCTGACGAGTTAGGAGTGCCTGTTTCAGAAGAAGGTAATATTGCATATGGAATCGGTTATATCTTTTCACATTTAGGTTCATTAATCACACAATTTTTCTCATACCCTATTGTGACCTTGCCATTTATATTTTTAGTTGCCCCGTTTATATCAATAATCCTCTTTTGGAACAGACTAAGAAAAGAAGAGGGTACTCTAAAATCAAATCTAGAGAAAATAAGCTATGAGATAAAAGAAAGTCCGTTGGAACAAACTAAAAAGGCTTTAATAAGAAATGACTGGTCTCGTGAGAAACAAATTCTGAAATTAATGATAGTGTTACTCCCTATTTCATTGTATTTAATGCAAGTGATCCTTCAAATTTCTGGGTTAACAGCAGAAACCCTAACTTCAGGGGAGACTGCTTTAGGATGGTTCTTAGAAATATTGTTTGTATATTTAGCAATCTTTATTTTTAGTATCGAAATACTTTTTTCTAGTCAAGTCGCTTTAAAAGGAAGATTTTTTGGTGAACAAATAAGAGAACAAACTTATAAAAGTCTGTATACAATAGGAACACCAATGTCGGTATTTTCTGTTATATTATTTGCAATTCTTTACGTAGATTCAATCTCTATAATTATCTATTTTTTTGCTTATTTTATAATGGCTTCAGTGATATTTATATTATTTATTGATATCTTTGAGCCAATCTCCATTTTAATTTTTGTAAAAGTAATTGATTGGTGGAAAAATAGAAAGAAACAGAAGGTAAATACTAAGAATTTTTACTATATGTTAATCTTTGGAGCTTTAGCGTTGGTATCTTACTTCATTATAAACTTAGTTTTAACTAGTTTTGTATATACTCCATTTTTTGGTGTACCAGGATCTCTGGAAGAAGCAGCTATATACAGCGCTGGGGAATATGCAACTCTTGATCCAAATTTTGCTCTAATTCTTCAATATGATCTACTAATTACCTATGGAATTATCATTACAGAAATTATTCCTGCTCTGATTTTGACGTTATTTCTTGCATACGGATTAAAATTCTTAAAAAGTAAAGGATTAGGTATATCTATTTATTTGCCCGTGATCATAACACTCTCAATTCTAATTATTCTAGGGAGTGGAAACATTTATTGGTTAACTGGAAAAACTAGTTTTACTAGAGTCTTTGGGTTTGATTTCTATACATTAAGATCAGCCAGTTTGGATGCTGATTTAACAGATTTATTGTATATTTTAGCCGCACCATATCTATATACACGATACATCTTTAACATAATCCTCTGGAGTCTGGTAATCTTCTATTTTAAAAAACAATTAAAAGTTAAAAATTTCACTTTAGATGAAGAACATATAAAAAAAATCATCTATTCTACTGTTAAAGACTTCCCTATTTATGATGATTATGCTAAAAATGAAGATGAATATTTAATCTCTAGGCGTGAAGATATTGATCAAGAATATCTTGATAAAGAGCGAGAAGAAATAAGAAGCATCATGCAAAGAATAGAAGATGACATATTGCTTGAACATTTAAAACCTAGTGATGAAAACGAGATGAAAAGGTTTTACTTTACACTAAGATATCTTTATAATAATGGTTTGGTTAACATATTAAAGCCTGAAGTAAGCTTTATATTTGAACCAGTTGAAAAACAAGGACTTTACATTATATATGATGACGGAAGAGGAGTATATAATTATGCGTTTAAAAGAGATGCCGAACAGGATCCAGGACTTGTCTCAGGCATGTTTTCTGCTATTACTTCGTTTATAAAGGAGATGACAAGATCTACGGAAGCTCTGAAAAAAATTGATCATGGTGATATCACTATTCTATTAGAATATGGAAACCGAATTTTTGGGGCTTTGTTTATCAAAGGAAATCAAACTACTGAGGTTAGAACTCCTCTAAAGGAATTTGTTAAAAAATTTGAAACTCAATACAATGATGTGTTAAAAAATTGGACTGGATCACTAGCGATGTTTAAAAAGGAGCTAAATGATAAATTAGTGGAAGATACATTTAAGGAAGAATAACTCTATTTTTATTTTTTTCATTTAATTTAGTCTCCAAATACTGATCTTATTCGATCCTCTATTTTAAGTTTTAGATCTCCAAGAATTTCATTAATCCGGGAACCAAAACCCTCAAAATATTTAGACTTTTTTTTAAAAATGTCATTAAGCGGGTAACGGTTGAGAAATTGTATTATTATTTCCTTTAAATGTTGTTTCACAAAAGCATGATCCGTTCCTTTTTCTATGATTGCATATGACAATAAAGGTTGATTTTTTGTATCTTCTCTACCTGGAAATTCCACCATTTTAAAATAACATACGATTTCAAAATTTAGAAGCGATATTACATTAATCTTATCTCCAAATACTTCAGTAAAACAACTTTTTAACCCACTCAGGAATTTAGCCCGAATATCAGGGTCTAATATATTATCTGAAGAAGAATAATATTTGACCTCAACTAAATTTTTCATACCTAGATTAATGCCGATTTCTAAAACTGCCATTTTTCTAATTTAAATAAGTTTTCTCTTATTTTTTTTTTAACCCATCATACATAATAACTTTAATTGTTTTAACACATAACTAATTAATAATAGAGAAATAAAAATTCATTCTGAGAATGTAGCTACAGCACGAACCCAACCAGCACTAGCTCTAGCAATTTTTATGGGAAAACAATAAATTGTTGCACCTACGGGAGGAAGTTTGTCCAAATTTATCATTTTTTCCATCTGAAAATACCCTAATTCAATTCCCGCAAAATGGCCTTCCCAAATTATTGATGGATCTGGTTGCTTCTCTTTTAAAGATCTTTTCCATTTCTTTACTGTTAAAGAAAAAGGTGCATCCCAGGACCAAGCGTCTATTCCAACGACGTGAACCCCTTGTCTAATAATGTGTAATGTTGCTTCTTTTCCGACTCCTACTCCATGATTTATATACTCATTTGTGCCATAGAATTTTGGAGCATTTGTATGGACGCATAAAATATCTCCTTCTTTTAGTTGATGTCCAATACTATCTAACTTTGTATCTACATCATCAGGAGTCATGATGTATCCTTCCTCATAATCAGTACAATCTAAAACTATAAGAGGCCCAATCCCCCATTCTAATGGAAAGTCTTCAATAGTCATTGCTTTTTTTATATCACTCTCACTATCTTGAATTGGTGCATAATGCCAAGGTGCATCCATATGTGTTCCACTATGTGTGCCTAATGTAATTGATTCAACCGACCATCCCTTTCCATCAGGCAAATGTTTTTCAGGTTTTAATCGTGGAAAAACAAATCCCATCTGTAGTGCTCCCTCTTCGTGAGATGTGTATTCAATTTTAGGTTGTGTTAATGGAGGATCGAATACGGCTTCCTCTGGATTTATAATTGGTATACTTAAATCAATAAATTTCATAATAGTTTCTATACTTCTTACTAATTAAAAGTTTAATTTATAGTATAAAATGGAGAAAAATACATTAAACTTCTATTTCTTTATACTTTTTACTTTTTTTTGTATAAGAGAATGTAATTCTTGTATAAAACCTTTCAAATCACTTGGATTGAATCTAATTCCTAGTTTTGTAGTTAATAATGGAGGGATATCTTCTTCCTTTTCAAACACGGGAATTATTCTTTTCTTCATTTTATGAGCTGCCATCCATTCTGTTCTTACTGCTTCAGATTTGCTTGAGCTTTCTGAGCAAAATACTAATACAACATCTGCTAATGCTAGATTATCATTCATGTAAACATATATATCATCATCCATGTCTTCTTCCCAATATAATACTTTTTCTATATCAGGAAAATTAAGAGTCAGTAATCTTGATACACTAGGAATCTCAAATTTTTTAGATTCTGATGTAGCATAACTAATAAAGACAGTTAACTTAGTCGAACTTGCTTCAGTCAAATCAGTGATTTGATCTTCAGGATGCAATGCTACTCTCAAGTCTAAATATTCATTACATGGATCCCAAACTCTAACTATTCCATTATAATCCCCAGTCACTACAAGATGAGAATTCGGTATAAATTTTACACACTGAACATAATTATCATGTAAAAAAGGACCAAATTTAGAACCATCATTTAGATCCCAAACAATAAGTGATTTATCACCAGATCCTGATGCTACAAAATTTCGGTCATCCGAAAATGCTACAGAATTTATACCTCCCTTATGGCCTTCGAGTGTTTTAATCAAACTCTGGTTTTCCAAACTCCAAATTTTAATTGTTTGGTCATAAGAACCAGAAACAAGATACTCTCCCCTTGGACATATTGCAATTGATCTAACCGTAAAAGTATGACCTTCGAGAGAAAAGGAAGGTTCTTTATTTCCCCAACTCCAAACTTTTATGCTTTTTTCACCACTCGTTGCTATTGT
>JBHLLI010000030.1:0-34329 GCA_048885765.1 Candidatus Hermodarchaeota archaeon | reverse complement strand
GATGATAATTCATTATCTCATGTTTTGGGTGAATATTTTTATTAAGTTTTCTTGAAAAATAATTAATTCTTCGATAAAGATAGTTATGTAACTTTAACATTAACTTTAATTGAAAAGCATCCAGCAATTTTCTTTTCTCCTTTATATTCATTAATTCTTAATTAACTTGTATTAAAAATATTCCAATTTATTTTACGTTTTTCAAAATTTTCACTCCAATACTTTATTATTGGATTTTAAATTAATTTAAACTGAATCTAGATATTTTTATTTTTACAGATGAGTCATAACTTGAATCTTTTAGTGTTATTTACATATGGACTTACGTTAGATAAATGGGATAAAATAGGAATATTATCAAGAGAGATTTCATTGTATCTTAAATTAATAAAAAAAAATATGAAAATTTCTTTTCTAACATATGGATCTAAAGAAGAATTAAAGTATTTAAATAAACTCGAGGGAATATCGATAAAACCTTGTTATGATTTAATAGAGTCGAAAATTAAGAAAATTAAACTATTTAATTCACTCTTTTTGCCAATAAAGTTAAAAAAAGATTTGAAATCTATTAATATCATTAAAAGTAACCAACTTGAGGGAAGTTGGGTCTCATGGTTGGCAAAAATACTTTATAGAAAGAAATTAATAATTCGTGGAGGTTTTGAATGGTTAAAATTTCATATGCTTAAACGTAATACTTCAAATAAAGGATTAGGTTTTCGTTATTGGTTAATATATTTTTGGAGGTATTTTATAGAATTTATTTCTTATAAATTAGCAGATGAAATCATTATTACAAATCCAGATGATGTTAATTTTATAATTGAGAAATTTCACCTTGGTAAGAAGAGAGATAGAATAAATTTAATATATAATTTTATTGATACAAATCTTTTTAAACCAATGAGTTTTAAGAAAAAGGATAAACACGTTTTGTTTATAGGCAGATTTGGGTACCAAAAAAATCTAAAAAATTTACTCGATGCATTTGCTAATTTGAAAGAATTTACACTTGATATGATTGGAGATGGGATATTAAAACAATATTTGGAAAAAAAATCGAGAGATTTGGGGATAAAAATAAATTTTTTAGGGAAATATCCTAATGAAAAAATTCCTGAGATTTTAAATGAATATGAAATTTTTATATTACCATCTCATTATGAAGGGAGTCCTAAAGTGCTTTTAGAAGCAATGAGTTGTGGATTAGTATGTATTGGGACTAATGTGTGGGGTATTAAAAATATTATCACACATAAAAAGAATGGACTACTTTGCGATAAGGATTCGAATTCTATTGCAAATGCTATAAAAATTGTCTATGAGAATCCAATATTGAAAAAAGAAATCGGTGAAAATGCTAGAAATTTCATATTAACTAATTGTTCTTTAGAAAAAATTGTTGAACAAGAATACAAAATATATGGAAAATTGTTAGGATATTAATTTAGTTAATTTAACTTATTTAAATATTCCTCTAATTATTATACACCATAATTACATATAATTAAATATAGTGATAGATTATTGATCTTAATAAAATTTCATGTGAATTAATATGTCTGAAGATGAACATAAAGTAGAATATTCAACTGTATCAATACCAAAACCTCTTGTTGAGAAGATTAAGGAGCGAATGAAAGGTACTGGCTTTTCTTCTGTTTCAAGTTATGTAACCTATGTATTAAGACAAGTTTTATCCTCAATAGAAGCAGAAGAGCGATCAAAACAAGCTTTTACTAAGGAAGAAGAAGAAAAAGTCAAACAACGTCTTAGAGATTTGGGGTATATCGATTAATCATTTAAAAATTTTAAATAATTAACAATTAAAAGAGGCTTTAAATTAAATGATAGAACCACATGGAGGAACTTTAATAAATAAAGAATTGCCTAGAATTGAAAAAGAAAGGATAAAGGGAGAAATCAATGAGTTTGAGAAAATTAGAGTCAGATCAGAAACGCTCAAAGTGATTAAGAACATCTCTTTTGGAGTCTTTAGCCCTTTAGAAGGATTCTTGAATGAAAATGATTATCAATATGTTTTAGATACTATGTATTTGGAGAATAATAATGCGTGGCCATTACCAATCATATTAGATGTTTCAGAAGAGGAAATTAGAAATATAAAACCTGATGATAAAATAATTCTTACTAATGGTAATGGGAAACCAATTGCATTAATGAATATTGAAACAATATTTCCTTATGAGAAAAAAGAATTTGCTGAAAAAGTATTTGGTACAATAAATAAGGAACATCCGGGGGTGAAAAACCTTTTCAATTATAAAGAAAAACTCATTGGCGGTGAGATTTTCTTAATTAATGATCCTAAACCAATTTTTCCAGATTTAAATCTAACTCCTATCGAAACTAGAGTATTATTTAAGGAGAAAGGTTGGGATAGAGTAGTTGCTTTTCAAACTAGAAATCCCCCGCACCTTGGTCATGAATATGTACAGAAAGCAGGTTTAACTTACGTTGATGGGCTCTTTATCAATCCTGTAATTGGTAAGAAAAAGGTGGGAGATTTTTTAGATGAAGTTATTATAAATGCTTATCAAGTTTTAATTAATGAATATTATCCTAAAGATAGAGTCGTTTTGAGCACTTTTGAGACAGAAATGAGGTATGCAGGTCCTAAAGAAGCTATTTTCCATGCTATAGCGAGAAAGAATTTTGGATGCGATCATATAATAATAGGTCGAGATCATGCTGGTGTTGGAGACTTTTATGGTCCTTATGAAGCTCATAAAATTTTTGACCAATTTCCAGATCTTGGTATCGAACCTATCAAATTCAGGTCGTTCTCAAAGTGTAGTAGATGTAATTCAATTGTAAATGATAAGATTTGTCCACATCCACCAGAAATGCAAAATTTCTTTGCGGGTACTGAAATACGAAATGCTCTAAAATCCGGAGAACCTCCAAGTTCAGAAGTAATGCGTCCTGAAGTAGCTAAAGTTATACTACAATATAATAATCCCTTTGTTTCTTAATTGATACAAAATTAAGCGAAAGTTTTAAAATAATGAACAAAAAAAGTAAAAGATTAGTTGTTATAGGATTAGATTGTGCTACACCTAAAACACTATTTGAAGACTTCTTAGAAGATTGTCCTAATATAAAGAACATGGTAAACCACGGAGTTTATGGAAAACTAAGAACATGCGATCCACCTATTACAATTCCCGCGTGGATGGTAATGTCTACTGGCAAAAAAGCGGGAAAACTAGGCTTATATGGATTTAGGCATAGAAAAGAAAATTCATATAATGACTATTGGATTGCTACCTCCTACAAGATAAAAGAACCTAAAATTTGGGATATAATCGGAGAAAAAGGTTTAAAGTCCTGCATTTTAGGATTGCCGCCAACCTATCCTGTTCAACCACTAAATGGTTATATGGTTTCTGGTTTTATAACTCCTGATATAGATACTGAATATACATATCCCCCAGAACTGAAAGAAGAAATAAAAGAATATGTTGGAAAATATATCTTGGATGCTAATTTTAGAGTTGAAGATAAGGCAATCTTATTGAAAGAAATATATGAAATGACAAAGATTCAATTCAAAACTATTAAGTATTTAATGCAAAATAAGGATTGGGATTTCTTTAAATTTGTAATTATCGGTTTAGATAGATTTCATCATGCTTTTTGGAAATATTATGATAAAAACCATATCAAATATACACCGGGTAATAGATATGAAGGTGAAATGAAAAAATTTTATCAATTTCTTGATCAAGAAATTGGAGAAATCCTAGATTTGCTTGACGAAAATATAATTACGATGATTGTTTCAGATCATGGTGCTAAAGCAATGAAAGGTTTAGTATGTGTTAATATGGCACTTGAAGAATTGGGATTATTAAAATTCAAATCTAAACCAAAACCAAGAACAAGATTAGCAGATGCTGATGTAGATTGGGCTAATACATATGCTTGGGGTTGGGGAGGTTATTATGCAAGAATTTTCCTTAATCTAAAAGGCAGAGAACCGCACGGCATTATTAACGAGAAAGATTATGAAAAAGTTCGAGACAAAATCATAAACCAACTGAAATCTATAAAAGATAATAATGGTAATTCAATGAATACGATAATTTACAAACCAGAAGAATTATTTGAGGTCTTAAACGGTGATCCGCCCGATTTAATGGTCTACTTTGATGACTTAAATTGGAGATCTGCTGGAACGCTTGGATATGATTCATTGTATTTAGATGAAAATGATACTGGTCCAGATGACGCAGTACATGATTGGTTTGGAGTATATGTTATTTACGATCCTAAATATAGCTTTGGTAAGAATTTAGGAGTCAAGAGTATACTTGATATTGCTCCAACTTCTTTGAAAATATTGGGTGTTGATATACCTAAAGATATGGAAGGAAAGATTATAGAATATTAAAAAAAATAAATGAATAGAAATGGAACATAAAGGATTTACATTATGGTTTACAGGACTTCCTTGCTCAGGAAAAAGTGTCCTTGCTGATGTCGTTGCTGAAGAATTAAAAGCGAAAGGAATGAAAGTGGAACGACTAGATGGAGATATTGTTAGGAAGAGTCTAACTAAAGATCTTGGTTTCTCTGAAGAAGATCGGAATATGAATATTGAAAGGGTTACATTTGTTGCAAAATTATTGACTAGAAATGGAGTTGCTGTACTAGCATCCTTTGTATCGCCTTATAATAAGATTAGAGCATACTCTAGAAAGGAGATTGGAGATTACATTCTTGTTTATGTGAAATGCTCTTTAGAAGAATGCGAAAATCGAGATATTAAAGGAATGTATGCGAAAGCTAGAGCTGGTGAAATAAAAGATTTTACTGGAATCGATCATCCTTTTGAAGAACCGGATTCTGCGGAAATAATTGTTGAAACAGATAAGCAAACGGTTGAGGAGAGTAAAGATATAATATTAAATGCATTGCTTCAAATGGGATATTTGCCTAATAAGCATAAGTAAATATAAATCTTTACAATAGGAAGAATCAAAAGAATTAACTAATAATTTTTTTTATTTGTTTTATTAACTCTTGTTTATTTAGTCTATAATTATTTAGAACAGTTTCTCTTTTTCCTGATTGGGCAAATAAATTATCTATTCCAACTACTTTTATGATTTTAGCAAATTTATTTGATACTATTCTTGCAATTATGCTTCCAAAGCCGCAGTATGTATTATGTTCTTCCAATACAATAATATACTTAATATTTTTAATTTGTTCAAATAGAGCCTCTTCCTCTATTGGTTTAATTGTTGGAAGGTTTATTACTTTAATCGAAGTTTTGAATTCCTTTTCAATACTCGAAACTGATTCAAAAGCTAGCACACTACCATAGCCAGTACCGATTAGACATACATCATTTCCTTCTTTTATTACATCAGGTTTTCCAATTTGAAAATGATAATTTTCATTATGTATCTTAGGAAAGGAATCTCTTGGTAATCTGATATAAAAAGGTCCTTCTGTATTAAATGCATACTCTAATATTTTAATCAACTCAATATTATCTGATGGCACGATAACTGTTATATATGGTAAAGAGGTCATCAGACTAAAATCCTCCAATGCATTATGAGTACTACCATCTTCTCCTACAATCCCTCCATGGGTTGTAATTATTTTTATGTTCAAATTATCATGACAAGCAAATCTAATAAATTCCCATGCTCTCCCAGTTGTAAAAATTGAGAAACCGCTTACTATTGGAATTTTCCCAGAGATAGCAAAACCCAATGCAACCCCAATCATATTTTGTTCAGCGATTCCCAAATTAAAGAATCGGGAAGGAAATTCCTTAGCAAATTTGTTTGTTCGTGTAGATGCAGACAAATCAGCATCTAAAACAATGATATCATTATTTTTATGACCTTCTTTAACTAAAAAGTTTCCAAAAGTATCTCTAAGTTTAGGTTCTTGATTCAATTAATCCCCCCTCAATATTTCTTCCTTAATACTGTCAAGTTCTTTAAGTGCAATATCGTATTCTTCTTTATTAGGCGCTCGTCCATGGAACTCCCGTGCGTGTTGCATAAAAGATACTTCAGATCCTTTAATAAGATACGAAATAATAACTTTCGGTTTTCCGATTACGGATTTAGAAAGTTTAAATCCTTGCAATACATCTTTTAAATTTGATCCGTCAACTTCAATAACTTCCCAGCCAAAAGCTCTCCATTTCTCTGCTAATGGTTCTAACGCCATTATCTCCTCTGTAGATCCATCTATCTGTAACCCATTACGATCCACGATTGCGATTAGATTATCTAATTTAAAATGATTTGCGGACATGGCTGCTTCCCAAATCGCACCTTCATTTAATTCTCCATCTCCTAATAATACATAAATTGATTTGTTAGAATTATCTAACTTGGCTGAAAGTGCACATCCAACTCCAATAGATAACCCCATACCTAAAGAACCTGTAGTTATTTCAATTCCAATTTTTGGGTTTTTTACAGGATGACCTTGTAGTTTTGAATCAAATTCTCTTAAAGTAAATAATTCCTCTCTTTTTATAAATCCAAATTTTGAAAGAACTGCATATAACGCTGGCGCTGCATGACCCTTACTTAATATGAATATATCTCTTTCTTCCCAAGTAGGGTTTTGATAATTTATTTTCATAATATTATCATATAGGAGATATATGATGTTAACACATGATAGAGAGCCACCTGGGTGCCCCGATTGAGCCTTATATATCATTTTCAAAATATCTTTTTTGATATCTATAATATCGACTAAGATTTTTTGTTCATTTTCTTTTGACAATTCCATTCTAATGCATTACTAGGTTAAATTCAATTTATTTTGATAATATGTAATTTTTGAGTTTTTCTTGATTATAGAACTCTACAGGAGGTAGAGACGCTGTAAGGGCAGCAGCGTAGAGGGCTATATTTACACCATCTATGTTAGATATTTTAGAAGCATATGATAAACCTAAAACTGCCATAACTACACTACCTACAGCTACATAACTTCTTACTGGTTGTTGTAATATCGGCTCGATTTTATCTATTTTATCATCTTCTTTGGAAAAAAGAAATGATTCCAATTCTAAATAATTTAATAGAACATTTTTACATTTAGAGGCATTTAATATTCTTTTTCCCGCTATAGTAACACTAGTTTCATTACAACAGTCTATTGAAAAGATATCCAAGGCTTTTTGAAGATTCATTTTTATTAATTCTATATTTTCATAAAGGTAATAATTAGTTGTTGTAGGTCGAGCGATTATCGGGATATTTTTAAAGTGCTCTTTTAAAAAACGTAATAATTCTTGTATAAATTGATCATTAAAGATACCACCCAAGCCATAATCTAATATTAATATCGCACCGATATCCTGAGAACTATTAGCTATAATAGTCTTGAATTTTTCTCTTATTGACTGAGATATATCACTATTGTAATCTGTTTCCAACCTTAATAAATGTTGGTTCATTGCTTTAATTCTAGTTATCTGAGGTGTTTTAATTTTCTCGTTTACAAGAATCCCAGAAGTCTGAAGTTTTAGTTCTTTAATTCTCTTTAGGAAAAACTCTCCTTCAAAATCATTCCCAATAATTGTACAAACTTCAGGAATGCCACCTAATGATTGTATAAATTGGAGAACCAACCCAATAGCACCAATATAGATATCACTGTTTTGTATTTTAACATTTGGAACAGGGGCATCTGGAGAGATCCTATCTGTAAAACCAAAAATATACTTATCTACTAATGCATCTCCAATGACTAAAACTTTCTTCTTATTCCATTTAGAAATTTCGTCAATAAGAACCATACTTTTGCCTTATTTTTTTAATTCTCTTTGTAATTTTTCCCAATCTTTAAGAAATGCTTCTAAACCTTGATCTGTGTTAGGGTGTTTGAACATTTTTTCTAGCACAGAAAATGGAATAGTAGCAATATGTGCTCCTATTTTAGCAGATTCAATAACATGTCTAGTGTTTCTTACCGAGGCTACAATTAATTCAGATTTGAAATCGTATGCATTCAGAATGTCCATACATTCCCAGAGAAAATCAATTTCATTCTGGCCATTATCCATCAGTCTTCCAATGAAGGGACTTATATATGAAGCACCAGCTTTAGCTGCAATTAAAACTTGATTCTGTGAGAATACAAGAGTGACATTAGTTTTTATTCCTTCAGATTCAAGTAATTTAACAGCTTTTATACCCTCCTTAGTAAAAGGAATTTTAATTACAATATTCGATGCAATCTTAGCTAATTGCCGCGCTTCATTAACCATATCTTCCGTCTTTAACCCGATAACTTCTCCACTGACAGGACCATCAACGATTTCACAAATTTTCTTCAATTGTTCCATCGGGTCTGCCCCTTCCTTTGCTAATAGAGTTGGATTAGTAGTTACTCCATCTATTATGCCAAGTTCCTGCATCTCTCTTATCTGATCCAAATTAGCAGTATCTATAAAAAATTTCATATTACTTCACGATTAATTTTGGTGATTATAATAATTATTTGTTTTATATATTTGTAGCAAATTCTTTTAAGTTTTTGAATATCATGTCTGGTATAATAGAGCCAATCTTTTTTTGTTCTTCCTTTCCATACCCTGTTAAGACTAAAACTGTTTTGCAATTTGCAGCTATTCCTGTTTGAATATCATTTAAAGTATCTCCAATCATATACGATTGATTTAAATCAATGTTATATTTTATTTTAGCATTAAAAATCATCCCCGGATTTGGCTTTCTACATTCACATGGACCAGTAAAGGTAGGATGGTGAGGACAATAAAAAATATCATCGAGGTTAACACCATTTTGCATTAAAATATCAATCATTTTATGATGAATCTCCTTAAGAGTTTCTTCGGTAAAAAATCCTCGTGCAATTCCTGCTTGATTAGTAATAACAATAAGCAGAAACCTTTTTTCTTTAAGAATTTTCAACGCCTCAATTGATCCATCAATAAATTCAAACAAATCGGGATTTGAAAGGTAATTGACTTCCTTATTTATAACACCGTCTCGATCCAAGAAAATAGCTTTGTTTATTTCACTCATTTTCATCAGAAAACTTAAGTAAATTAATGATTTTATTTGGGTCCTTGGCTTTTAAAATCGTACTTGAACTAGTTAAGATATCTGTGTTTTTCAATAATTTGGCATTTGTTAAATTTATTCCACCATCAATATCAATAAAAAAGTTATATTCTTTCTTATAATGAGCTAATTTATTTACCTTTTCTAAAGAAGATTTCAAAAATTTTTGTCCAGACCAACCCGGGTGAACACTCATCACCAAGATAAGATCAATTTCATTAAGATACGGTATAATTTCATTAACATCTGTGTTAGGATTAAATGCTATACCCACTTTTTTATTGTACCTCCTTACTTCTTCTATAATGTCAGGTAGATTATTATTTATTTCGAAATGAAATAAAAATATATCAACAAAATTAATGATCTCTTTAATATAATCAAATGGATTAATCACCATTAGATGTGCAATTATAGGAATGTCATAAGTTTCTTTTACTTCTTTAAAAACATCTAGATTTTTACATTCATTATTTACAAACAATCCATCCATGAAATCTATATGAATGTAATCATAACCTTCCAATCCTTTTAGAATGTCCACTGTAAAATTTTCAATAGCGTGAATTGAAACAGCAATTTTTTTCATAAAAAATCGATTACTTAAAAAGTTCTTTTTCAACTAAATAACAAATAATATGTCCTACTGTTATATGTCCTTCTTGAATTCGTGGAGTGTCTGTTGAAGGTATCTTTAAACAAATATCTACTATTTCTTCGATTTTATTTTGTTTTTGGCCAGTAAAACCGACTGTAATTGCTCCCTTCTCTTGAGCTTTTAATAAACCTTTTATTACGTTAGGGGAATTACCAGAAGTACTTAATCCAATAGCGATATCTCCCTTCTCAACAAAAGATGATACTTGTCTTTCAAATACTAAGTCATAACCGAAATCATTAGCCGTCGCTGTTAGTACAGAAGTATTAGTATGAAATGCTAATGAGGGAAGCGATTCACGATCTTTATAAAATTTTCCCACAAATTCAGCAGCGATATGTTGGGCATCAGCAGCACTCCCTCCGTTACCGAAAAGAACAACTTTTTTCTTATTATTATAAGCATTTATTATTTTTTTGGAGATTTTTTCAATAACAGGAGCCAGGTTTTTAATTGATTCTTTAACCTTAATACTTTCTTCTAAAATTGATATAATTTCACTTTCCATTTTTTTAACACTCAAATTATTTAATTTCTAATTCAATTTCCATACTTCAAGTCCATTAGGATTAAAGTGAAAATTAACGATCACACCACCGATTTTTTTCAATTCTTGAATTACAATATATTTCTTCTTAAGTTCTGAGAAAAGTAATAGGTGTCCTCCACCCCCAGCACCTAATAATTTCCCTCCTAGTACTCCAAACTTTCTTGAAGTTAAATAGAAATTTTCAATATTTTTATTAGATATTTTATCACTTAAACTCTTTTTTGCTACCCACCCCTTATGTAAGAGATTACCGAATTCATTCAATTGATTTAGATTATTGGACTCTACAATTTTTCTCATAGAATGAGCAACATCCTTTAAATCTTGCATAGCTTCGATAAAATTCTTTTTTTCAATCTTATAACCTTTTAAAACTTCATCCTGAATATTTGAAGAAAAGTGAGATCCTCCTACATAACATAAGATTAACCTAAATTGAAGCTCATTAAGCATTTCTCGACTTGTATTAACGGGAATTAAATTTACTTTATCAGTAAATTCAATAAAATTAAAACCGCCAAAAGCAGCAGCAAATTGATCTTGGTAACCTCCTTTCTGTTTTAGTTCAATTCTTTCAATATCATAAGCTTTTTGGGCAATTTGATACTTAGAAAGATCTAATTCATAGTATTCATTTAAAGCCCCAATTAACGCTACAGATAAGGAAGAAGAGCCCCCCATTCCAGATCCCGCAGGAAGTTCTGAATAAATGCTAATGTCAAATCCATCTTCTACTTCCAAAACATTTAGTATACCCTTAAATATTTCAAATTCAGTAGAATAATCTGTATTTCCAATTTCAAAAATAAAGTTTCTATTAAGATTAATTGAATTGATGTTAACTTTTTTATCGGATCTTGGTTTTAGAGTTATGTAGACATGACGGTCGATCGTAGTACTTATTACACATCCTCCATGTTCAATACAATATGGAGCCATGTCTGTTCCTCCACCACCGAAACTTACGCGAAATGGTGCTTTTGAACGAACAATCATTAATTTTTCTTTTAGTGGTATAATTTAGTTATCTCAAATTCTTTCATCTTAAATCGTTAAAAAATTTGATTATTTATTTATTTAATATAGTAAATAATCTGTAAAATATTTCTTAACAAATTCTTTAATTTTAATAAATAATTATGAAGAATAAAAATATGGAGAAGGAATAGTAATGACAAAAAAGGTCTTGGTAACTGGTGGTGCCGGTTTTATTGGTTCACATTTAGTTGATAACCTAATCCAAAAAAAACGGTATGAAGTTACTATTCTCGATTCTTTAGAACCACAAGTCCATGGAGATACAGAAAATCCTCCACTTTACCTTAATAATGCTTCTCAATTTTTCCGCGGCTCTGTAATTGATTATGAGAAATTTGAGAAATTAATAAAAGAAAATGAGATGATTTTCCATTTGGCTGCATCGGTCGGTGTTGGACAGTCCATGTATCAAATAAAAAAATACATTGATAATAATATCCAAGGTTTAGCGCATTTACTGGATATCTTAGTTAATTGTGATCATAATGTTGAAAAAGTGATTATAGCATCTTCTAACACCGTATATGGTGAAGCTAAATCACAATGTAATAAATGCGGAATAGTATTCCCTAGATTAAGAAAATTCGATCAATTAGAAGAAAAGGATTGGGATTTAAATTGCCCAGAATGCGGTTCCAAAGTAATACCTCTTTTAACAGATGAAAATTCACCATTAAATCCTAGCTCAGTTTATGCATTCTCGAAGCAAGCTCAAGAAAAGCTCGGTCTTATGATAGGTGATACATATGGAATAAAGACAACAGTTCTAAGATTTTTTTTAGTTTATGGCACAAGACAAGCACTTTCAAATCCCTATACGGGAATTTGTTCTATATTTAGCACAAGAGCACTTCACGGAAAACCTCCTATAATATTTGAGGATGGGAATCAAACTCGCGATTTTATAAATGTAAAAGATGTATGCCAAGCCTTAATACTTGCCAGCGAGAAAAATGCAGCAGATGGTGAAATTTTTAACGTTGGTACAGGTATCCCGATTACAATAAAACAAGTAGCAGAAACAATATCAGAAAAAATTGACCCAAATTTAAAACCTATATATAGCCATCAATTTAGAGTTGGTGATATTAGGCATTGTGTTGCAGATATTACTAAAATAAAATCTAAATTAGGATTTTCACCAAGTATCAATTTTAGAGAAGGTATCGATGATTTGATTGAGTGGATTAGAATTCAAAAAGATATTAAAAAACCTTCAGATAAAGCTATACAAGAATTGAAAGAGAAGGGTTTATTAAAATAAGAAAGTTAATGAGATGCTTTTAAAATGGAAAGAATACTTATAACTGGAGCAAACGGATTTTTAGGTTCGCATTTGACTGATTTCTGCATTGAAAAAGATAATAGAGTTTATATAGTAGAGAGACCAGGTCAAACTTATAAGAATTTATCTCAATATACTAATGATAAATTAAATTTCGAATTAAAAGATAAACTTCAAATTTTTAGTGAAAAGATCGAAATCCCTACAAATAATAACAAATTAAGAATTTTTGAGTGTAATATAAAAAAATCTCAGCTTTTAGAGAAAATCATAGCAGAAATTAAACCTAGATTTATTTTTCATTTTGGAGCACAGCCATTAGTCATACCTTCATGGAAAGATCCAGTGAATACAATCGAAACAAACGTTATAGGAACAATAAATGTTTTTGAGGCAATTAAAAAGCATAAAATTAATTCCAGAGTAATTGTTGCTTGCACAAGTGCTGAATACGGAACAACAACAACATTAAACAGACCTTTAAAAGAATCTGATCCGCTCTTAGCAATCCATCCCTACGGTATTAGTAAAGTAGCTGCTGAATTACTTGCTCGCCAGTATTTTATTAATTTTGGAATAGAAGTAATCAATCTTAGATTTTTTAATCAAACAGGTCCAAGAAGGAGAGGAGATGCAACCTCAGATTTTATTAAGAAAGTTGCTCAAATCGAACTAGGTTTATCTGAACCAGTAATAGAAGTAGGAAATTTAGAACCATATAGAGATTTCACCGGAATAAAAGACTCAATTAAAGCCATTTGGTTAGCAGCAACAAAAGGAATACCTGGAGAAACTTACAATGTTTGTTCCAACCAAAAGCTTCAAATTCGTAAAATATTGGATATCGCTCTTAGCTTTTCTTCAATCAAAATAAAAGTAAAAGAAAATGTAAAACACAAACTAAGAAGAACTGATGAAGATGTGATTCTTGGTGATAATACCAAGATTAAAACTGAACTTGGGTGGGTTCCTTCGACTCCTATAGAAGAAACGTTTAAGGATATGTTTTTTTATTGGTTAGATTATTATAAAAAGTATGGTTTAGAAGACCACTAAATTATTTTTTCTTAAAATTAAACTTTATTTCTGTAATTTTATCGCTAGTTATTCTGGATTTGCAATGGGGACAATTAAATTCAGGAATTTTATTTAATTTCGCAATTATATTATCTTTTAAAGCTGCAGAGCAATCTTTATTTGGACAAATTTTTAAAGAACCAGATATTACACTTTTATCATCAGAAAGATCCTTATTTAAGATTTCAAGTTCTTTAACATTAATTTTTTCAGCGATTATATTTTGATTATTATCGAGAAAATCCTTCAAATACTTCGATTTTGTTCCAATCTTTAAAATAATTTGTTCATCGACTTTATATCCATGTTTTTTCCGAATAAATTGAATGTTTCTTATTAAATCATTTACGACTCGCTCCGCTAATAGAGAATCATCAATAGAAATGTCTAAATAAACATTACAGAATTTAGATTCCGCTTTAATAAGATGACTAGATGATTTAACTGATTTAACCACTTCTAAATCTTTTACGTTTCCAACTTTCTTTATAATCTCAGGAAATTCTAATTTTGGCATACCTTCTTTTGCTTCTAAAATAATTTTTTTATTTGGCCACCTTAACCTAATTCTGTGTTCATCCTTTATTGCTCTAATAATTTCTATTAATTCTCTAGTAAAATGCATTTGTTGTTCCAGTTCTGGTTGTATTAACTTCTCGTCATATTTTGGCCAATCTTGTAAATGAATACTTTCTGTTTCTTCAAAACCAATTGATTTTAAGTGTGGTTTAAACATTTTGAGAAAAATCTCTTCACATATCATTGAATTAATTGGCGCTAATAATAAAAGGACCTGATATAATACATAATAAAGAACTTCCATTATTAATAATTTGTTTGGATCTTCTGAATATATGTCAAGTTTTTCACGATTTAACATTATATACCATCTACTTATATCATTTACAATTAAATCTCTTAACTCCTCTGTAATCCATGGAAGTTGATATTCATCTGATAATTGGGTTATTTTCTTAATTGTTGAATTTAATCTCGAAAGGATCCATTTATCTAATTTACTTATCTTCTTAGCGTCTAATTTATTCTTTGAAGGAGAAAAATCTGCCAGATTAAACTTTTCATTTGCGTACACATAGACATTCCATATTGTATTAATAGTTTTGTACGTATCAGTATATTCTTTAAGATTAAAATTGAAATCTCGGCCAGGTTGAGTCACTCCTATACAATAGAAGCGGAAAGTCTCAGCTCCTTTAATATCAGAAAATGATTTCTTTTTCTGTAATTCAGGAACTGTACCTTCAATAAGATCTTCAGGTTTTATGGCAGTACCTTTTGATTTACTCATTTTAGCTTTTTCCATTAAAACCCAACCATGCATATAACATGAATTATAATTCTTGCGACCTGATGATACCATTGCACTATTTAATAAACTATTAAACCAGCCCCTTATTTGATCTTTTCCTTCTAATATGAAATCTGCTGGAACCCAAGTGTCATAATGACTTTTACCATCATAAATCTCTTGAGCAGCCCACATAACCGAACCAGAATCTAACCATACATCGAGAATATCTGGTATTCGTTTCATTGTGCCGTTACTACATTCCTTACATTTCCAGGTAACTTGGTCAATCCAAGGTCTATGTAAATCCTCGGGGCAGCTTCCTGCAATTTCTTTTAATTCTTTTCCAGATCCAATTACTTTAATATTTTCACAATCCTCATTATCACAGATCCATACACTTAATGGAATACCCCAAAAGCGTTGTCTAGATATACACCAATCTTTTAAAGTTGATAACCAACTTTTAAACCATCTATTCCCCGCCCAATCAGGTATCCAATATATATCTTCATTTTCTTTAAGCAATTTTGGAACTAAGCTTTCTGTTTTAAAGAACCATTGATTAGTAGCTCTATAGACCAATTTTGAGTCACATCTCCAACAATGAGCATATTCATGCTCGATTTCACTGGTTAAAATTAGCATTCCCTTTTCTTTTAATATATCTAATATTTTATCATTAGCTTCAAAAACATACATACCTTCGAATTTTCCTGCCTCCTTCTTATATATACCTCTGATATTAACAGGATTGAAGATAGGAATATTGTTAGCGACTCCAACTTCGAAATCTTCAGGTCCATGTCCGGGTGCTGTATGAACTAAGCCAACTCCCTCTGATGCGGAAACATATTCTTCCGAAAGTATTATTGAATGAAATTTTTCACTTTGTTTTGCTAATTCTCTTTGGTAGGGAACCTCATCTAATAAAGGATGTATGTATTTTTTTCCTTCTAATTCTTCTCCATAATAGTTCTCCACAATTTTATATTTATAACCTAATTCTCCAGAAATTAAGTGTGTTATTGAATTTTTTGATAATATCCAATATTCATTTAGATCTTCAATATGTATTTTAGCATACTCCGCAATTGGATTTACCATTATAGCAGAGTTAGCCACTAATG
Source organism: Candidatus Hermodarchaeota archaeon (assembly GCA_048885765.1). Classification (GTDB taxonomy): domain Archaea; phylum Asgardarchaeota; class Lokiarchaeia; order Sigyniarchaeales; family SOKP01; genus Loki-b32. The sequence goes on along the minus strand of JBHLLI010000030.1, from coordinate 18,175 downwards.
TCCATGGTGTAGTCGTCCAAATAATAAAATAAGTATCATCCATATCTTTTGATTTAATTTTCAAGAATAAACTCGTATCCCTAATATTTTTATATTCGTGCTCATGTTTTGCTAGAGCAGTTGCGCAGCGAGGACAGCAATTTAAAGGTCGATAGAACCTATATAGTAAGTTATTTTCCCAAGCTTTCTTTAAAGTCCACCAAATTCCTTCAATATAGCTGTTTTTAAATGTTATATATGGATTATCCCAGTCCCAGAAATAACAACCTAGTCTTTTGAATTGATCGTTCATTATTGCCAGATTCTTTAAAGCAAATTCCTTACAATTCACAATAAACTTATCCATACCGTATTCTTGGATTTCCTGCTTGTTTTTAATTCCTAATTCCTTTTCCATTTGAACTTCAATAGGTAATCCATGAGTATCATAACCAGGAGTATCAGTAACTTTAAAACCTTTCATCCGTTTATATTTTATTAAATAGTCTTTTAGAATTTTATTCCATGCTGTTCCTAGATGAATGGAGCCAGTAGTATAAGGAGGACCATCAATAAATCGCCATGTTTCCTTACTTTCTTCTTTTTTTCTTATTGAGGAATATACATCTTCAGTTGCCCAGAAGTGCAATATTCTTTCTTCTAAATCTGTTAAATTGAGCTTTTTATCCAATTCTTCCACGAAAATCATCTAATGAAAATATGAATGAATATAATAAGAAGCTCAAATTAAAAAATTTAATTAATTCATCTAAAAACTTATATATGGAGACTTTAAAAATAAGAATAATACAAAATCATTCAATAGAATGTTCTATCTTTGAATTCCGATAATTCTTGTGTTTTTTAGGTCCTATTAATTTATTTAAATCAATAATTTTTGAAGGAGGACAACAAAATAAAATAAGAACAATTTTTTTTTATCTTAGACAGAATCCACATTTGCCAAATGATTTAATAGTCTGTTCCCAACAATGGTTATGATATGCTCGATTACAGTGTGGGCATTCTGTATGACAACTGTCATCCCCAGCAATTTTTTTTGCACAACTGGGACATTCGATTTTATGACATATAACGCACGAAACTACTGATACTTCGAATATTTTTTTTGAAATCAAATTAAATAAATCAACAAGATAACTAAATGGGGTCCATTCTTTAAAAAAATCATTGAATGAAGCATGTAAATCATTCTTTATTTTTTCATGTGCTTCAAGTTCAAATTCATTTGTGACTTTTATTTCTGGCATTTTCATTGGATAATCAATTGGCAACTCAATCTGAAATTTAAAAGTAAGATCCTCTGTTTTCATTTTTCCCCTCATTTCAACATTTAAAATTGCTGTTGTTGCATCATATTTTATATTTTTATAATGATCTTTTAATAAATCAATTTCAAAATTAATTCTTGAGTTTTTGTCTACTAACCAAGAGATTTCTCTTATAATTTCAACAGGTTCAGTTTCATTGTTTGTCCAGCTTCGATAGGCATTTAATTCTTCAATAGGCTTTTTAATTATTTCCTGTAACTCCCAATTCAATTCTATATTTGGAGGATTTGGATAAGGCTCTAAGTCGATATTCATTATAAACTCTTTAAATCCATAAGTCAGTAAAATAACCTTCAATTTCGTTAAACTGTTAGGGATATTTTCGCTTTGATACTCACCAGATATTTTCTTAGATTGTGTTTCGATTTCTTTAATAAAAAATAGTTTCTTTTCTAATTCATGTAGAATATCAACAATATGTACAGGTATTTTAGTATTCCATTCTTTCAAGGTACTTAATGAAATATAAGGATCTCCCAAAATAGCTTTTATCTCATCTGGAAAGGTTATGATCGGTATTTCAGGATAATTCATAAAATCAATTGTAATTATAAATGTTTTTGCAAGAGTGACAGTAATATAGATATTGATAACCGCTCCTCTGGAATCTATTTGATCATACGCATATTCTTGTTGAATTAGACTAAGTTCAGTATTGATAAGCACACCCAAATCCCCGTTCTCTTCTATTATATACTCATCTGAAGGTATTTTGGGTTCAAGATTTTGTCCAGAATCTTGGGAAACCTCATTCGATGGTTGCTCTATATAAAATAGATCATCAGTATTTTCTGGTGGATTGATATATTCATCATATGGAAAATCTGGAGGATAAGCATTTAGATCCGGAGTAATAAATTCCTCTTTTTCAGCAGAAATCTCTTTAACATATTCTTCTTCATTGCTTACTATTTTTCCTTCGGAAATTTTTTCTGAGGATTTAAGAGCTTTTTGTATTTTAGATTTTAACTCGTTAACAATATCAACTACATTAGAATTTTGATTCCAATTACTCAAAGTATCCAACTGAATATCTCCTAGCAATTCTATAATTTCATCATGATAAATCATTTGAGGTGGAGAAATGGGAAACTCGTCATCAAATTTAATCTCGACTTCGTATTTTTTCCCATGAATCTCATACACATAACCGTATAAATGTGATATTTCCCCTGAAACCATCCAAAATGAAAATTTTTTAGCTATTTTTTGAGCTTCTCTTAAAATTCTTTGCCTATCCATAAATGTCACATTAAGGAAAATAAATTTAATTCTTTATAAAAAAGATAAAATCTTATCTTAAATGTATTTGTACATATTGAAATATTATCAAAGAAACTTGTAATTTCTGATTTTTCCGATTTAAACATTCTTTTTTGAAATAATAAAGGAAATAAATCTAAGAATTTGAACCAAAGATTAACTCTTTATTATTAAACTTTTCAATAAATTAATAAAATCCTTTATTTCATTGAAAGTCACTGCCCTTAAAAGCAAAATAACGATTAAAAATCCTCCAAAATATAACCCTGAGAAAATTAGTAAGAACAGTATATTATTTAGGTCAAATTGAAAGAAAAGATTAATTAAATAGATAAATAAAATAACTGAAGATGCTGAAATTATATATTTAAGTATTGTGGGCAACATGTTTGAGTCAAAATCAATCTGGTTCTTCTTTTTTACCAAAATAGTTGAATATATGGTATATACAGAATGTGGAATCATGATAGACAATATTGCGCCTAAAGTATAAAGAAAGGGGATTAAGATTAGACTTAAGGTAATTGTGAAAATGGATGTTACCGCATAAAGTTTATATACAAGTTTTGGCTCATTGGATGCCCATAAGAAATGTCCTCCAGCTACATCAATAATATTTATATTTAGAAAAAATATGTACAACTTTAGATATTCAGCAACAGGAGTATAACTAGGATTAAATAACAATGCTATTAAAGGATCTGAGAAAATTAAAAAATAAAAAGAGATTGGAATGGTCAATAGTAATCCATATTTAAAAATTAGATTATATATTGTCTGAATTTTTCCTTTTTCTTCATCATCTTTCTGGATATGATGTGAAACGTAAGGTAGTATAAATCTTGAAAAAATTATAGCTGGGATGGAGAAACTCACTATCATCCATTGGACAATTGTATAATATGCTATTTCCTCATCAATAACAAAAACAGCTAAGATAAATTGATTTGAGTATGTTATAACATTTTGAAAAAATACATATAGAAATATAAAAATTGAAAATTTTAATAACGTTCTAGAAATCTCCCAGTTAATTGTAAAAAACGAGGATAAATATTTGTACTTAATTTGAGAAAAAATTAAAATTATAATAAGTTGAATTAAAAGGGCAAAGGAAAACAACATTATAATTTGGGGTATAGACATTTCGATAATAAAAATAAAACTCACAATAATTACTTTTATTATTTTTGATAGGATAAAAGAAATGGCAAATAGTTTAAACTTCCATAAACCTTGAAACACACTTTCAAAATAATTAACAATATTGTTAGAAATTAAAATTAGGGAAGTGAATTTTAGGACAGTGCCTAAACCTGGCATTTGATAGAAAATTTCAAATAAATCGGCGGTTAAAAAGAGTATTATTGAAAATATTAAGGTAAACAAAATAATCCATTTTAGTCCCTCGGAGAATAATTTAACAAGCTTGTTTTGATCTTTATCTTTTTCTGCTGATAATTGCTGAATTATTGTTGTACTCAATCCAACATTAGAAAAAATTGTAAAAAATGTTAAAAAAGTTAAAGAAAACTGATAAACAGCATATTCTCCCGGAGCGAATTTATGTGTCAATATTAAAACAAGTAGCAAATTAGAAATAAATGCTATGATTAAAGAAAATGAAATTATAAAAAAACTCTTAAAAGCCTCTTGTTTGTTCTTCATTTTAATTTCAATTTATTTTAATTTTCCTAATTATGAACAAATTAATATTTGATATTATTCTTCTGATTAAAAGAAAATGTAAATATTATAATATTTGATTTAAAATAACTATTTTTAATCTTACTCGATTTAATTTAGATCAAAAAAAACTTTTCGATCATATTTCATTTTAAAGGATTAATTTTATCAGAAATGAATAATTTAACATAGTAATTTAAAGATGGAAAACAAGATTTAAGATTTAATACTAAAACTAATAAAAAACTATTGGGATTCAATGGAAAAGGTTATCGTTTTAGCTTTAGATGGGTTAAGCTGGAATTTAATTGAAGAATTAATAGAAATCAATAAATGTAAAAACCTCAAGAATTTAATAGATAATGGCTCATCAGGGGTATTAAGAGCGGAAGATTTTTTAAGTACTCCTAAAATATTTTGTTCAATTTTTACTGGGAAGAAGGTAGAGAAACACGGAATTAAAGATTTTTATTCTAAAGAAGAAGATTTATGTTCTGAACAAATTTGGGACATTTTGTTTAAAAGAGGTTTCAAAATTGGATTATATAGACCCTTAAGTGTCTGGAGTGCTAATGAATTTTTTGATTTCTGTATTCCAAATCCATTGTTATTAGAAAAAGAGACTTATCCCAAAAATCTATCCTTTATAGGTGAATTAGACAAAAGAGCAAGATCCGAAAAATATTCTTTGAAATTTTTGATTCAATTTTTTTTTAAACTTATTAAATTTAAATTTCCAATTAGAAAATTGTTTCAGATAATAAAAAGAAGTATTAAATTGAATTTTAGAAAGAGCTTAGAAGAAAGAATGTATCTTATTAAAGAAATTGAATTAATTATTCATACAAATTTATATTATAAGATACTTTGCAGGTATAAATCCCATTTTACAGTATTCTTCGACTATTCATTTGATACTCTTGGGCATATCTATTGGAGAAATAAGGGTGAAAATTCAAATTTTCATGAAGTTCTTCCAAATGCTTATGAAATTGTTGATAACTTCATCGGAAAAGTTAAAAATTTTGCTGAAAAGAGTGATTATCATCTATTTATTTGCTCAGATCATGGTTTTGATAAAGTAGAAAAGAAATATCGAGAGGACTTCAGAATGATAAATGTTCATTTTTTACTTAGAGAATTAAATTTCTACTATGATGTATACGGAATATATATGACATATAGTGTAGTTTTTAAGATGAGGCCTAATTCTTCACGCTCTATTAAAGATTTTGAGAAAGCAATGGAAAATGTAACATGTGATGGTAAACCTCTATTTTTTATTAGGCAAACTTCGAAAAAAATAATTGTGAAAATAAACGATTTTTTTGGAAATAATAAAAATTATAAAGTGAATTTACCAAATGGTAAAATTTTAAATCTAGATCAGATAATTGATTTTCACCCAGGTCATTCTGGAACCCATAATGAAAATTATGGAGTTTTCATAAGCCATGGTACAAAAATAAAGGAAGGTAATAAAATAAAAGATATAACCCCATACGATATTACTCCAACAATACTCTACTTATTTGGAGAATCGATCCCTTCAGAAATGGATGGGATTGTTTTAAAAAATATTTTTAATATATAATTTTATCCTTATTTGAACAATTTATATATAGGCCTATCTCTGCCATCAACTTTCTCATTTAGAAGCATAGCTTTATTTAAACATGAATATTTAATAATAAAATCAACAAATTCACGGTTATTGTAATTAATATATGCATTTTGCATGACTTCTTCATTAGGATTATGAGGTTGAAAAAACATAACTTTCATTTTTATTTTTTTTAAGAATTCAATTAGTTCAAAATAAAGCTTTTCTTCTCTTAGAAAGTGATGAAAAATATTTAAAGCGATAACAATGTCAAATTCTTTTGTGGTTTTTAAATCAAAAATTGATTTGTTGATAATCTTAAATTTCTTCCCTTCAATTTCTCTTAATTTTTTCATAAAATAGATGTTACTTGGCCTAATCTCTACAGCATAACAATTAAATCCGAGATCCTCAAAACTGTGACAAAAATAACCCCAATTTGCCCCAATGTCTAATACACTCCCAGTTTTGATATTTAGATTGTCTTTGATAATTTTAAAACGTTTATCTGAATAATAAGATGTTTTCAAATTTAAATCAGGATGGATTAAAGGCTGATAGACTTCTCCATGGATTTTCTGAAATTTAATAAACTCATTACAAAATTTTATCCAATGCGAATGTCTATAAATCACATAAATTGGAATTGTTTTTTCATTAAGAATATGGAGAAGTGAAACATAAAAAATACCATCTATTAAAATAAATTCACCATTCCTTCCTATGCCTACTTTTATTTTATTTTTGATTTTATCTATATTAAAGTCAAAATATAAATCATCTAACGAATTCAACAACTCTAAAAATAGATTTTTATCAAACTCCTGAGCGTTGGTTTTTTTTTGGTTTAGTTTACTAAAAATAGTCTCAAATAAATCTGATTCTTCCCATTTCATCTTTTTCAAAAAATGATCGTTAAGAAAAATAGATTCATATGAGTCTTTAATCTTCTTTAAATTGCTTGAATTATCCAAATTTTCATCAAGAATGAAATCAATATCTTTAGAATAAAATTTATAGCCTAAATAGTAATTTAAACGTGTAGTGTCAATATATAGACTATTAGGAAAATTAGTGATGAAATCTGGGTCGTTAATATCAATTAAAAGCTCTAAATACCAAAATTTGTCATAGAATTTGTATATTAATTTTTTAAACGTTGGCACTATTTCAAAAAGTCTCCAAGCATAAAAATTATAAATACTTTTTTTTAATCTAGGAATTTTATTTAGTATTAGCCATAAAGTTTTCAATATCTTACTTATCATTATTAGCTATCAATCTCTATTTATAAAAAAATCGTACTATTTATGAAATATTAACCGAAATAATCTTTTCTATTACATAAATTATAGGGATAAGGTTTTTCATAATATTATTTATTCATAATTAATGGTATGTATTTAATTTAATTATGTAGTATCTAAAAAAGTAATAAAAATTGTACAATTTGCCAAATTGCTTAAAGTTAAAGAGTAAATATGTCTTTTTTTCTTTTGGATTAGCTAAATTTAAAATTAAAAAGAATTCTAATGTTTAGATTACAATTATTAACAAATATAGGCTTAGAATTATGGATTTAAAATTTCAATATTAATCCAATCTATTTTTTTTTGATTTTATTAAGTTTATTAAATTTTTCTTAAAGTTTCTCAAAATATTTGGCCAAAAATAATATTTTTCTATTAATTTAAACCCATCGCGACCAATTTCTCGTAATTTTTCTTTATTTAAACTTAAGTGTTCAATTTTTTTTATAAGATCAACTTGATTTTTAGCAAAAATTACTCCATTATTTTGACCAATCTCTCTTACAACCCCGGGTAAACTATTAGATAATACTGGCTTTTTCATTGCCATATATTCCATAATTTTTACAGGTGTAATCTCCCTTGTGATATCATTTAAATCAAAACTCATAAGACACAAATCAGCAAGTTCTATGTATTCGGTTATTTTTAAAAAAGGAAGCCTTCCCGTAAAATATACCCAGTTAGCTTTAATTGTTTCACAATGTTTAATTAAACTATTATATATTCCTCCATCTCCTACTAAAATAAATTTAAAGTTTAATTTTCCTGCAAGTACACTTTCATTGTAGTAATCAATAATCTCTTTTAATCCTGCAAAATCATAGAAATATCCCATAAAGAATATTACAAAATTTTCATGTGTTATTGAATATTTATCCTTCAATTTTTCAAGTTTTTTCTTATTAATAGTCGTATTTTCCAAAGAAACTCCATTTAAAAAGATTTTAATCTTTTCAGGTTTAATTCCTTCACTTATAATATATCTATGTAGAGATTTTGTGACAGCTATAATTTGATCTGCATGTTTGAATAAAAAGCGTGAAAAGTATCTAGCAGATTTCTGGGCTAAATGAATTGGTACTAAAGTATGAAGTTTATCAATATAATAAAATACGTACGGGATTCTATAAAGCTTTGAAAGCATTAATCCTATTATCCCGTTTGTCAATGAAAATCCTATTATAATATCCGGTCGATCCTTTTTAAAGAGTTTAATCATTTCTATAAAATTAGTTATTAAGGAGGATATTCTCCTTAAATAAGGAACTTGTATATGAGCTGTTCTAATTATTTTTACATTTGAATTATCTACTGAACGATTAATATTTGTGTAAATATGTTTTTTAATAAATATTGATTTCGAATGCATTATTCTATCGATATCATAATCAAACACAGTAATTTTTATCTTTTTGTTTTTTGAAATTCTCTCAAAGACATGATGTTGAGTATGTGGCCCTCTCGTAAGCCAATCTGTTTCTTGAAGAACTAATATATTCATTAAAAAACTTTTATCTTTAACTAATTATAATTACTTAAGGTATGGTCATTTTTTTGTATTTATTAATAGAAAATTGCAATAAATATAAAATTTAATATATACCATCAAAAATAGATTTCTTGATTTATAACCTAAAGGATTTTAATTAAGGACACTCTAATCAAGTAGTTTTTTTAATTATATCATTGACTTGACCTAAACCTGTCAGAGAATTATAGTTAAAAAAAAAAAAATTGTATAAAAAATCTAAAACATTCAGAAAGAGGAAAATTAAATTAATTTTTATTAGTAGTTGAATTTACATTTATAATAAAATGTGAAATATGATTCGAGAAATACGAATTAATTGAAAATTAGAAAAGTAGAACAATGACAAATAAAATCTTAATATTGGGTGGTCTTGGATATATTGGAAGTATACTCTATGATATTATGAAACAAGAGGAATGGGAAGTTGATATAGTAGATAATCATTTATATAAAGATCTTCATCCTCCAAATCCATTTATAGAAGCAGATGTACGTAATAAAGATCAAATTGAACAAATTATTAAAAAGTACGATATTGTTGTTAATTTAGCAGCAATTGTGGGTGATCCGGCTTGTTTAATTGATACAAATTTAGCCATTGAGATAAATTGTATCGGTGCAAGAAATGTCGCTGAAATTTGTAAAAAAATGAAAAAATTTATTGTTCATATTAGTACTTGTAGTATTTATGGAAGTGAACCAAATAGAATTGTGAAAGAAGAAGATGAAGGATTTCCAATCGATTTTTATGGCCAGACTAAATACACACAAGAAAGATTGATAAGAGAAATATGTGAGGATAATTATTGTATTCTAAGATTAGGCACAGCTTACGGGTTAAGTCCTAGAATGCGTTATGATTTAGTTGTAAATGCTTTTGCTGCTCGAGCAGTAAGATTTAAAAAAATAACAATTTTTGGTGGAGAACAAGAACGTCCCTTTGTTCATATTCGTGATATTTCTAGAGCAATTATTCATGTAATTAAAAATAATTTGCGCGGAATTTACAATATAAGAGGTGAAAACCTAAGTTTACTTAAATTAGGGGAAATAGTAAAGCAGATAACGAATTGTGAGATTGAAATCGATAGAAATATTGTCGATAAAAGGAGCTATATGGTTGACAGCAGTAAGATTATGAATACTGGATATGAATTTAAATATGATATTGAATATGCTTTAAGAGAAATAATTACTTCCCCAACAGCCCAGGAATTTCATAAAGGTATTTACTCTAATTTAAAAGTAGCTGAAAGAGTAAAAATAGCAAATACTATCGGAAAAAGAGATTTAAGTTTAATTAATGGAGGAATTGCAGTGGATGATAGAGGATCACTTAATTTTGCCAATGATTTTAATTTTTATGGAGTTAAACGATTTTACCAAGTTCAAAACTTCAACACTTCAACGATTCGCGCATTTCATGGTCATTTAAACGAAGCTAAATATGTTTTTGTTTCAAAAGGTTCTGCTATAGTTGCTGCAGTAGAATTAGACGATTTAAAAAACCCTTCAAAAAATCAAAAAGTGAATCGCTTTATCTTATCAGATAGAAATCCACAAATACTATTTATCCCTCCTAAATTTGCGAATGGTTTTAAACCATTGGAGAATGATACTCGTATCATATTCTTTTCAACAAGCTCGCTTGAAGAAAGCAAAGGAGATGATTTTCGATTTCCAGCAGATTATTGGGGTAATGAAATATGGGAAGTGGAAAATCGTTAATAAAATTTTGAATTAAGGTTTGAAAATTATGACTAATATTTTAGTTCTTGGCGCAAGCGGAATGCTTGGAGCAATGGTTTTTGACTATTTATCAAGAAATTCTAGCTTTAATGTATATGGTACTGTAAGAAATTCTAAATTTTTAGATGATGAAATATATCTTTTCGATGCAAATGACATTTCTCAATTAGAAGATGAACAATTTCTCAATTTAAAAATCGAATATATCATTAATTGTATTGGGATTACGAAACCTTTCTCAAAAGATGATGATCCTGAAGGAGTTAAGCGAGCTATTCAGATAAATGCAGATTTTCCATGGAAATTAACTGATTATGCCAAAAAATATAATATTAAAATTATTCAAATTGGTACAGATTGTGTTTATTCTGGTAGAAGAGGAAAGTATGTTGAAAATGATCCGCATGATCCCTTAGATGTCTATGGCAAGACAAAAAGTCTTGGTGAAGTGTTTGATGGGCCAATGCTAAATATTAGATGCTCAATTATTGGTCCTGAATTAAAAAAAGAAACAAGTTTCTTACTTGAATGGTTTTTAAATCAACCAAATGGAGGTACTATCGGTGGTTTTGAACATCATATTTGGAACGGAGTAACCACACTTCAATTTGCTCAATTATGTGAAAAAATAATATTATCAGATCTCTTCACTCAATTAAAACAGAAATCCTTTATCCATCACTTTACACCTAACAATACCGTAAACAAGTATCAATTGATGCATATTTTCAATGATGTTTTTGAAAAAAAATTAAAAATAAATAGAGTTAATAAGCCAGAACAAAAGGTTGACAGATCTCTTGACACTATATATTCAGATTTAAGTAATTTGACGGAGGAAAAAGATATTAAGACTGCAATTTCAGAACTTAAAGACTATATCTCAAAAACTAGGAAATTTTAAGTATATAAATCAAAAAATTATCTTTCTAAACTTTTATAAAAGTTTAAAGAATTTCCAATTAATATATTACATATTTTTTCTGATATTTTTTCACCATAATGAGAAACAGGTTTAATTTTTCGAGATATTGCTAATTCTGCTGCATCAAGCATTTGTTCAGTATTGATACCAGTCAATATGTTAACACCAAGTTCAATTAAATCGATTCTTTCAGTACTTTCACGTATTGTCATGCAGGGAGTTCCAAAAATTGCACATTCTTCTACCACAGTCCCACTATCGGTAAGCACTAATAATGCTTCTTTTTCCATACCTAAAAATTCTAAGAAACCTTGAGGTGGAATTGGATTTACACCTTCCGGAAACTTTAGATTATACTTTTCCATCATATTTTTAGTTTTAGGCATCAATATGAATTTAATCTCAGTTTTTTTTCGTTTAAAGAGTTCTCCAAGAAATTTCAAAATAATATCAAGGTTCATTTCATTTTCAGTATTTTCCGCACGATGACAAGTTACCAAATAAAAAGGAGTATCTTGTTTAAATTCTGTCTTAACTGCATGGACTACTTCTATGATGGGATTTCCTACAACCCAACATCTACGAGGATTAATTCCTTCTTTTATTAAATTCTCCTTATGTTCAGGTAAATAGCAGATATTCAAATCAGCAAGATGATCTATTATGACTCTATTTTTCTCTTCTGGCATCAACCAGTTTTTGCTACGCATTCCTGCTTCAATATGGACTAGTGGGATGTTTAATTTTGAGGTAGCTAATGAAAAACCCAAACTACTATTATTATCACCTAAAACCACTACAAATTCTGGTTGGACTTTGAATAATGTATTTTCAAATTCAATCATTAATTTAGCAACTTGGGAGGCATGAGTACCACTTTTTATATTTAAATTATAATCAGGGACACGTACTCCTAATTGTTCATAGAAAATTTTATTTAAATTATAATCATAATGTTGACCACTATCAACAATAATATTTTCAAAATATAAGTCTAGTTTTTTAATAATCTGCGAAAGCCGAATTATATCTGGTCTAATTCCGATACATGTAATTATTTTTCTCATAGTATCTTAGAATTTCAAAAGTATCAAAAAGTTTTTGTTTTGATGATGAAAATAATAGTTTAAAAGTCTCAAATTTAGTTTGAAAATACCTACTTAAAATTTAATTGGGTTATATTCTAGAATTTCTTTTAATCAATAATTTAATTTTTTGAAAATAATAGTAAAATATACAAGAAAAGATACTTTTGGCTAATCTAGTTAATACAATACCCGATGAACCATGTTGTCGCCTATATACTTTTATTGGACATTCTTTAATTTTAAAATTTGCTATAGATACTACTAATATTTGTTCTGTGCAAAAAGCATAACCACGGTATTTAGTATTCTTGAATATTGGAAGCATTTTCCTGTCATATGCTCGGAATCCCGTTTGATTATTACATATTCTTGGACCGAATAATATTTGAATTAATTTTTCTACGATAACCTCTCCTAACCTTGTTAAAACAGGCAATTTGTAAAAATAAGTTCCTTCATATCGAGAGCCTAATGTAAAATCTGCCGTCCCATCTAAAATAGGTTTAACCATATTGAAGATATCATCAGAACTATGTTGCCCATCTGAATCCATTGTTACAATTACCTTTCCCTTCGCATGTGAAATCCCTGACATTATAGCGTTACCATATCCTCGTTTTTTTGTATTATTTATTACACGAATCTGTCTTTTTAATTTAACTTTTTTAATTTCTGTTAAACTGTCATCAATCGAATGATCATTAACCACAATAATCTCTATTGAACTATCGTCAGGTAAATCCTCTAAAACCTTCTTTATTGTCTTTTCCTCGTTAAACATTGGAATTACAATTGATATGAGAATAGAATCATCTTTATTTTTGAATTCTTTAATGTAATTATATAAATTTTGATGTAAATCTCCAATATCACCAAGTTTTGTTTCCGAACTTTTTAATACACTGTTCAGATTCACTTCATTATCCAAGGTTTTCAAGAATAAGGCGCCTTTGATTTATCTTTACTTTATAAAGTTAAAGTTTTTTAGATTTTTATTTAATAAATATTAACATTATTCAATTTAAAATTTATTCAATTAGAAAATTCTCTAACCAATTCAGATTTGTTGATAATTTAGGATTGAATTATTGATATAATTAGATAAATCTTCTGAATTGATAGATTTTAATCATTTTTCAATGATTTGATAAATTATCAATTTGCCACCGATACTGATTCAGCAATCCTTCTTCAATATTAATTTTAGGACTGAAATTTAAAAGTTTTCTTGCTTTTTCTATATTTGAGTATGTGATCTCAACATCTCCTTGTTGTTTTTCAATAAATTTAATTTTTATTGGCTTATTTGTTATGGTATACATCTTATCAATTAAATTATTAACACTTATTGGATTTGAAACTCCTAAATTAAAAGCTTCCCCATTGGAAGCATTAGTTTCACATGCTAAAATCAATCCGTCTATTATGTCGGATATATATGTAAAATCTCTTAGTTGTTCACCATCTCCATAAATGGAGATCTCTTTATCATTAATCATAAAGTTGAAAAACTTACTTATTGACATATCGGGTCTACCTCTTGGTCCATAAACAGTATAAAATCTTAAGGAAGTAATTGGCAAATTATATTCTCTAAAATAATAGTTGGCATAGATTTCTCCACATAATTTTGAAACAGCGTAAGGAGAGATTGGATTTTTTGGGTGATCTTCATCGCATGGAGTATAAATTGGATTACCATAGATCGATGATGAGGATGCATACGCAATTTTCTGAATATTATCGAGCTTTAAAGCAAATTCAAAAATGTTTATAGTACTAATTATATTATTGTTAGAAACCTCCGCTGCCTTATTAATAGAATATCTTACACCTGCTTGAGCCGCTAAATGAAATATATAATCAACATTATATGTAATTTTATTAATAAATGATTTATTCTTGAGGTCTTCTTTAATAAGAATATAATCTTTTTTACTTTGATAATTACTCAATATCTTTTCTAATCGTTCTTCTTTCCCCAAATAATATTTGTTAAAATTGTCAATCAGTATCAAAAAATTTCCGTTCTTCAATAATATCTCAGTTAAATGGGAGCCAATAAAACCTGCTGCGCCTGTTATTATAATATTTTTGTTTTTTAACATGGTTTAAGATAAATTTTAAATTAAAATTAACATTCTTTTAATGATAAATATTGATAGCTCTATTAAATCTTTTAACAAATATAAAAGAATAAGTTAAAAAACATTTATTGTATGGTTATTAAATATTGTTAAAAAGAAGAGTAAAATCTTTTAGTAGAATGAAAGTTACAAATCTGAAAGTAAATAGTATAATATTTTACTTAAAAGTAAGAATTAACTTAGTATTTGTCTTAATCTCTTCAATATCATTGATTTTCATATTACTCAATATTCTTAATTTTAATAGCATTTCTGGTATATCAACAATCCCATCATTGAATGGTTCATTTCTATTTTTTGTTTATATGAGTACAATCTTTACTATTTTATTTTTACCAACTTATCCATTATTTTTTATTCTATTTAAAGAAAAAAAAATTAATTTTTTGGAAAAAATTTCAATTACAATTATCACTAATTTATCTTTTTATATTATAACAGGCATTATTGGGTTTTATTTGGGATTTGCTTTAACAAAATGGTTTTTCTGGGTAGTTTTAATAGTTGTATACTTTGCAATCATATTCTTGATTCTGATTGTTGAGAATAAAGGTAAGAGGTTAAATACATTTAAATTTTATATTGATGCTGAGGAGAAACAAACCTTTATTGAAAATTTTTCGATCATAAATTTGGCTAGAAGTTTTAGAGTTACAAACTCTCTTTTACTAGGTGTTTTTATATTCCTTCTTTGTATCTTTGCGGTTTTTGGCACTAGTATTTTCATTGGTACTGACCCATGGATGCACATTTCAGTTATTAAATTTATTACAGATATTAATTACTTACCTCTAGGTGATTATTTTGGGACTTATGGTTTTCATATTTTTGGGGCTTTAATCCATTTTTTCTCAGGTATGGAGATTTTTTTAATACCTAGATTTTTTGTGTTTTATACATTACCGATAACTACTTTGGTAATTTATAATTTATTTATGAGGATTTTTAAGAATAAATCCTTAGCAATATTCGGTATTTTTGTCCTTGGGTTTTCATCTTTAGGATTCTTGAATCTGATGTTTCAGTATTGGCCTTCCAGCTTAGCATTAATTCAAGGAATCACTTTGTTTTTTCTTCTCTATATAAGGCTAGTATCTTTTACTAAGGAAAAAGAACCACAAAAGAAACAAGTCTTCTCAAATATGATTTTTTCTTATGTATTGTTTCTTTGTGTATATGTCAGCTGTATATTTGTTCACTCATTAATAGCATTGATTTTTCTTTTTACGTTTTTATGGGTATTTTTGATCTATTTTATCAGAAGTTATAAGAGAGGCTTCGATTTCATATTATTATGTATCTGCCTTGGCATATTTGTTATGTTTTATTTTCTGGACATAAGTACTGGACACTTAAATGTTTTTGTACGATTAAGTACTTTACCATGGTATTTTATTTTATTCGGGATTATTATATTTGGATTATTTGAAGTTTTAGTCCTTTTACACTATCGAAAATCAATGGTTTTTACCAGAGGCAGATTTTCTTTAATTTTAGCTGGAGAAAAAAGTAAAATTTTTAAGAAAATCGAAGAAAAATTTTTATTCCCTCTAATATTCTCATTAGCTTTAATTTTAACTCTTGCTTTTAGTTTAGCTAATTCTTTTATATTTAAATTTGATAATATCGCTATTTTTACAGGGATGGAAATAATTCTGATTTGTTCATTTGCAATATGGGGGCTTCTATTATTCCAATATAAACCTAGAGGAAAACCCTTGTTTTTATGGGGATTTGCATTTGGAGTTATTCTAATGGTGGGTATTTTATTCGATTTTGTAACAGGAAGCTTTACCTTTTCTTCCAGGATTTTCTATTTATCATCAATAATGTTATCGATTGGATTTGTATCTTATTTTTATAAATTATTGAAAACCCAATCTATCCGGAAATTAAAGATAAAAATTTTTATGATATCTATAGTTTCGTTTTCATTATTAGCAACAAATTTTGAAGCATATTCCTCCTTTGAATTTTATAGCTTGAAGAGTAGAGAAGTAAATATTATTACTTGGTATTCTAATTATTCCCCTAGTCAGCATGTCGTAATTGGAGAATTTGGATGGAGTTCAATAATCATTTACTATGATTATCCATTTGAGCAAAAAAATGCAAGTCTCTCCCTTACATCAGTTTTATATTTTAATGTTTCCTCAAATGAATTGCTAAATCCTAATTTGCATATTCAAAATAATACAAATTTACTTCTTGAATTAAAAAAGGATTCAGGAAAAGATGTATTTTTAATTTTAACTGATAGTTTTCTTTTAATATCTAGCTTGGAATTGTTTGGGCGTTTAACTCCTGAGGAGATGGAGATGTACTATAGTCTTAATTATCTAAATAAAGTCTGTTCAACCAAAACTGAAAATAATAATGAAGTTCCCTTGTACTGGGTCATATAAAAATATTATTTTCACCAATAGATATCAGGGTTTTTTATCTTTTTAAGAATTTGATACTTATTCCCTTCAATCTTAACTAATTTTGGTAATTTCCCTGTGTGACCTACTTTGTTTTTTCTTGAAATAAATGCACCTAAAACGCCATTAATGTCATCTATAGCATCTAAACCTAAATTTATAGACTTTTCCACATCATCTCCTTTGACTAAATTACCAATCTTAGTAGCTGCTGCATCTGCTAAAGCCGCATTTTTAGCAAAAATAGTGACCGCATCTGCTTGCCCAAGGCTAATTGCATGGCCAATTGTTGCCGAACTAGTTCCTATTCCTATTGGACAATCTTCTTTTCTTATTAAAAAACCCATATTTAAGTTCAATTCATTGTTTCCAGCATATAGAGCAACGGTAATTGGTTCTTCACTATCTATTGATATTTCCCCACCGTTTTCGACTAAAGCAACTCTACAGGTAGGAAGAGTGTTATTTTCATTATTTTTTTGAATTTTCATTGAATGACGCATTAAGTCTGCGAGTGCTCCTGCTACAGCAGCCATTGGTCCAACATCGCATATCTCCGCAACTTCTGCCATAAGATTAATAATCTGGAATTCTGTATTTACTTTTATCGGTGAAAATGTATTAACAAAGTCCATATTTTTTGCAATATATATATCTAAGTTCCTTCGATGGAAATAAAAACTTTCTCTTGCCTTTGAGATTGCTCTTTTTGAGTCAGATATAATAGAAATATCAGATTCTTTTTCTGAAAAATGCGTTTTATAGGTTTTCAAATCGTATTCATAAAAGATTATGATATTATAGGTATAAGGAGTCTAATATCTAAACAAATATAAATAAATAGATTTTCATTATTAATTTAAAACTAATATCTCTTAAAGATGGAACAAATTAATTACGAAGAAATCATCTCTCAGTTAAAATCTGATTTAAATGCAGAATGTGCAATAGCAAATAAATATGGAATTATTCTAGGTTCATTAATAAAGGAATTTGCTAAAGGAAAAGTTATCCCCCAAGCGATATTGTCTTTGATTGCTAATTCTAAAGAAATTGCTAATGAATTAAATCTGAAAAAGATAAATTCTTTTGCATTAGAGGCACAAAAATATAACT
>JBHLLI010000029.1:0-35713 GCA_048885765.1 Candidatus Hermodarchaeota archaeon | reverse complement strand
ATACTTAGACCACTTTCTCTTCCGGATATTAAAATTGCTTCAATATTCATAACATCTTTATACCTTTGGGTCGTGGCGAGAAGTTCAGAGTGTTTTTTTCTTTTTCGAGGCAATATTACGTAAGTTCTTATGCCAATAATTCCAAATATAGCTATAATTCCAGTAAGTCCATATACTAAAAACCAAACTAGAGAATCCGATTGTGCTAGAACTTCTTCGGTGATTGTAATTATAAATGAATATTCTGTTGTCATATAGATTGAATCTTCCTTGGATATACTTAAATCCATTTTATGGTTTCCTTTGATATTTTCCGGAAGTTTTAATTCTAATTCGTAAGTTCCATTGCCTATATACTCAAAATACCCTGTACCGAACTTCCATTCATAGAAAACTGTTGCGTTCTCAATATAAGTTTCAGTACCGGGTTCAGTTAAGTTTAAATTAAGTGTTATCAATTCTCCCATCAATGTTTCTACAGAGTCTTGAAAACCTATAGTATTTACAATTATATCCATAGGATTAATTATTATTCTGATATTCTTATACACTGTTGCAAATCCCGCTTTTTCTAGTTTAATTATTGCAGTATATGTAGTATCAATAGAGAGATTACTGGTATTTAAATGCACGATAAACCCACCTATATCCGATAAAATTTTGTATGAATCTTCCCAAGTGACAGAGCAATTAGCTCCAATTATTAAATCTCCGGTACTCTCAACTGTAAAATTAACTTTAATACTAACAATTTTATTTATATTAGTGTCAACAATTGAACTATTTACATTTACAGAAGTCTGGATGGGATATATCCTTACATATATAAAACCAGAAGCTATGCCAAAATTTGTCTTATTTGCATGAATCGAAATAGTAAATGTCTCAGTAATCCCATGGCTAGGTAAAGCCCAAGTGGAAAAATTTAACGTGTATGTACCATTGTTATGATTTGTTACTGTATATGGATTTTCCCAGTTTGAACTAATATTTACAGGCCAAATTAAAGCACGTGAAATAGCTCCGGTAACATTTACTTGACAAGTTGCATAATCATTTGCATTCGCATTAATTATGTAATGAGGAACCTCCAATACTAGTGATTGTGCAATCACCTTTATATGAATCAAATCATTAATCGATTGATTCTCGTAATACTGTTTTATAGCATTAAAAGAAAGATAGTAATCTCCCAAACTTGAATTATCTGTATCCAAATCAACAAAATATTCACCATCCCCTTTATAAGTCATAATTCCAGATGTCCCAAATGTGGTGTTGTATGTAATTAAAGCCAACTCTATTGGTTTATTAAAATCGTAATCTATGAATTTAACTTCGATAAAAACTGGCTCTCCAATAACAATTTCAAAATAGTCATTTATTGCTGTCAAATTTGTATGGTGCCAAACAGTAAAATATAGTTCTATGTATCCTATTTGATCTAAATTTGAGGAGCTTTGGTTATTTGCCCAAACTATTTCAACTCTATATTCACCAGGAATCATGCTATTTCCAACTGTAAAATTACCGAACTTTTCTTCATATGTCATAGGTTCTTTATTGACCTGCCAAAAAATTGTAGCGTTTGGATAATAAATTGAACAGTTTATTAGACTATTTGATAATAAAATGCTATCATTTAGAGTTATTTTGATCTGGAAAATATCTCCAAAAGTAAAACATGATGTATTTACGAATTCAATATCATCCCAAGCTTGAAGATATCCATTAGTTATGTAATTTCTACTGATTGCTTTAAGTTTCCAGAGACCTGGGCTTAAAATAGTATGTGGAATTATTAATGCAGGAGAACCAAATTCTTTTCCCAAACAGTTATCTATTTGTTCAGCTTCATATCCATCAGCTATATTGATGAATAACCAGTCATTTGGTTTTTCAACTTCCACCCAACTTGTATATTCTGTAGGAATTGAGGAGATGGAAACATCAGTAAACCATGTAATATTAGATCCCAGCAAAATTTCACTTCCTGGAATTCCTAAAAATTTTGAGTCAAAAGATTTTTCTGCAAATGATTTTATAGTAATATTATCAATCCTAAAATCTAAAACATCTGATAGGTTCTTATATACTGTAAAAGAAATTTTACTACTTACTTCTCTGAACCTCTCAACATCAATAAAGGAATATCCTTCTCCAAATCCAGTATTAATGTAGGTGTAATTTTGGTTGAATTCATTATCTTTTAATTTTATAATTCCCGAATTATTGGGTTTAGTCCAGAGCTCACATTTTATGTTATCAAAATAAATTTCATTCCAAGGTGCAATAGAATCATCTTCAAACACTTGTACTCCAACTCTTAATGTGGCAATACCTGGGAGAATTTGTCCATATTCTTTAGGATTATAGGTTAATATTAAGGATTCCCATGATTGTAAAGGAGCATATTTCATGTTTACTGTCTTATTTTTTTCAACATTATCAACAAGTAACGATATAAAAATACTTCCATTAAATGTATCTGTCCAAGTAATTCGATAATTCATGGACAATTGAGCAGTAGCTGAAGCAAATTCTTCAGGAATGGTAATATTTTGTTCAAAATAAGCGTAGTCTCCCTCTAATACACCACCTGCGAAACGATAAAACATTGAACCAGCTGGATTACCTGAAGATCCACTATATCCATCTAAAGACCATCCTGATCCTAAAGATTTGAATTCCCATCCAGTCATATCAGAATCAAGATCTCCATTATTAACCCAATCATTTTTATTCGCCACTCCAGAGTAATCAATAGTTACATTTTTTGATGTCCAAGAAGGGGCTAGATCAAAATTTACATTCATTGGAAAGGTAATTTCTTCATATGTTTTAGAAATATTTGCATATTGATGGATTGCAAGCGCTTTACCTTTAAGCTCACCCAAAGCTGCTTCTGGGTATTCAATACTTATGAAGTCTTCATTCTTTTTTGTACTTAATTCCCAAAAAAATAGATCACCAATTAAAAACAGTGATAAGCTTGAGATTAATAAAATAAATATGATTTTCAAATGTCTTGAGTTCACAATTTTCCCCTAAATCCTATTACTAGAAAAAAGATCCTAATAGACAGTTATTAGGACTTTTTTTAAACCCATTTATAATAAGATCATATTTGAATTAATTATTAAATTTATGTAGATTTAAAATTATTTTGTGCAAAAAGAGAATAAATTTTGTTAGAAGTTCAGCATAAAAGACTATTTAAAAACTCAAACTGCTTTATTTCGTCTGAAATTTATTCGAGTTCTTCATCTCCTTTTCAGCAAATAGTTGTAAAAGAAGGCTAATATTTTCTAGTCTCATTTAATAAAATAGATTTGGGTATTTTGTTTAGGGTGATTATTATATCTATATCATTATATAGAGGGTTTTCTTACCAATTAATATCAAAATATAATTTAAAATTAGGAATATGAAAGTCAAATCAAAAAAAAATGGGATATTATTAATTATTTGGCTCATCTTCCCTTTAATTCTTATTTCCAGATTTAACAGCAGCTATGATTATAAAACGTTTATAGATAATCCACAAGCCTCAGGAGAATATGTAGTTGATTTCATTCATATTGATGGGGCAAATCCAGGGAATTGGTCTGCTACAACGGGTTATGATTGGTGTAGTGGTAATGGTACATGGAGTAATCCATATAAAATCGAAAATGTAACGATTGATGCAATTAATTCGCCTACTAGAAGTGGAATATTAATAGAAAATTCAAAAAATAAGTATTTTATAATTAAAAATTGTACTGTGTATAACTCAGGAGTGGGGAGCTATGATGCAGGAATTAGACTTGACAATACTTGCAATGGGACAATAATTAATAACATTTGCTCAAATAATGGAAGAAACGGAATTACATTATATATAAATTGTGAAAATAACACCATATCAGGAAATACAGTAAATTATAACGCTCAAAACGGAATATTTTTATACCAATATTGCGATAATAATAATCTTACTGGAAATAAGGGAAGTGACAACAACTTTGGAATACAATTATTCGATAATTGTCATTATAACAATATTACAGGAAATACACTTAATAATAACAGAATTCATGGATTACGTTTAGATTATTGTGATAATAATCAAATTAAAGGTAATACTGCAAATTATAATGGTGAAAATGGAATTTACGTTTATTACTCTGAATGGAATAATATCACTGGAAATTTAGTAAATTTTAACAGATTAATTGGAATCCACCTTCGATACTTCTGCATGAATAATGTTATAAAAGATAATAAAATAAACAGTAATGATTTAGGTATATTCCTTCAAACTACTTTCTTCACTAATGTCACTTATAACAGTCTAAACGGTAATAATTATTGTATTTATGAACAATCCTCTTCAAGTAATATAATTTCAAATAATGATTGTAGTTCACCTACAGTACAAACACCAATAGCTATTGACGGTGATGCTACTGGGGTCGGGGCACATAATTGGACATGGGCAGAAAGTCAGACTTGGTGTTCTGGATCAGGGACCTGGGAGGATCCCTTTATTATTCAAGATCTCATAATAAGTGGTTTTGGGTTTGTATATTATGGTATTGAAATTAGAGACTCAAACGTCTTTTTTGAAATTCGTAACTGCAAAATTTACAATGCTGATGACTATGGTATCTATTTTGAATTTGTGAATAATTCTTTACTAATTAATAATAACTGTTCGAATAATGAGTATGGCGGAATAGCTTTAACTTATAAATGCTATAATAATACACTTTCAGGAAACACTGTTAATAATAATGGCGATTATGGTATATACTTTTATGAGGAGAACAGCAATAACACAGTCATTGAAAATACAGCAAATCAGAATGGTGAAGTTGGGATTTCATTACATTGGTATTCAAATAGTACAATCATCAGGGAAAATATCGCAAATAATAATGGGCTCTATGGGATAGAATTATATGATTATTGTGGATATAATAAAATCTTGGATAATACTATAAATAACAATGGAGAAAGAGGGATTAATATTGAATATGAAGGTAGTTATAATATGATTTCAAACAACCAAATAGAAAATAACGGATTATTTGGAATCTATCTTGAGTCATATTGCATTAAAAACAATTTTACTGAAAATACAATAAACAATAATTCAAAAGGCATATATTTGGATTCTGGTTGCGATTCTAACATAATTTCAGGCAATATCATTAGTGATAATATACAATTTGGAATATATTTAGCGGGTGATGGAGAAGGTACAGGAAATAATTTTAATTTAATCATAGAGAATCTTATAACTCAGAATAATGCTGGAGTATTTATTGATTCAAATTCTTATAATAATTCAATTTATGAGAATTTATTTATAACAAATTTAAAACATGCAATTGATAATGGTGTTGATAATAAGTGGAATAGTAGTACTATTGGCAATTTTTGGGATAATCATACAAGTCCAGATAATAATAAAGATGGAATTGTCGATACACCTTATACATATATAGGTGGTTCAGCGGGAAGCATAGATTATTTACCAATTGCCCCTAAACCTCCGGGCGGATTAGATCCCGCCGTTATAGCAGTTATTGTAGTCGTTTCCGTTATTGGGGGGCTTGTTATAATCGGTGTAATTTTAAAATTACTGGTAAATAAAGGAAAAATTTCACTGGAGAAACTTAAAGATTTTTCATTTAAGAGAAAAAAATTAACAGAAAAATGAGGAGGTATATGAATAGCTATTATTTTATTACTTTTTAGCCAAATTGATTAATTTTTTTTATTTTTAATTAAATTTATACATAAGTTGCCTAATTTTTGATTAGAACTTTGATAATTTAGTTAGTGTTAAAAACATGAAAGAGATGCGACATGATATATACCAGAAGTCTATTTCTTAGTCTAAAAGAAAGTAGATTACAATTTTCTCAGTTTTTTAATTTTTTCTTTTTTGGTTTTGTAAATTTGTTTTTTTAAAAGATTAATTGTTACATTTAATTCTGCTCTTTTTGCTTTTAAATTGGAAAGACCTGAATGATCTATTTTTGATTTATCATGTAAAATGGCTTTATCAGTCTGTGTAAGTTCTTTGTGTTTTATTGCTAATTTAGCTTCCAAATCTTTTAATTTTCTATTATATTCTGATTTTATTCTATTAGCTTTATTGAGTTTTGATGGGTCTGACATTATATCTATTGAAATGGAATTAATTCATACTAATTATTGAATATTTAAAAGAAATAATGAAATCGAAAGTTAAAAATATTCTTATAAGAGAGTAATTAATTTTTGCTTTAAGATTTTACTTAGATAGACTAGAAGGTCTAATCTAGAATTTATAAATTTATTCAAACATTTCTTCGAATCGTTTTATGTCATCTGAAATTTTCGCGAGTTCTTTCATCTCTTCCTCAGAGGGTGGAGTTTCTTCGTAGATGTCATATGATTTCATTTTAAGGTTTTTTCTTACTTGTTTTTCTAATTTATTTATTTTTTGCTTGGTTGCAAAGAACCTAATAAGTTTGAACTTAGCCTTAGTTGTTTTTTTTTTCCATTCGTTTACAAATTCTCCAGATTCGATTTCTTTCAAAGTGCGTTCCATAATAGGTTTAATAGGAAGTTTTAAATATCTAATTCCTCTACTCATTGCCCCATATTGGCTAGTATGGGAATGGAAATAGGTTTGTTTTACTAATCCAATTTTAGCCATTTTTTGGTATGTATAGCTCATCTCCCCACTCATATACATTTCTATTAAGACTGCTTCAGGAGGATAACCTGCATCAATTAGGGTGTTTATAGATGTGAGGAGGACCCTACCAAAGGCAGGTCCGAATGCTTGTTCGTTGAATAAATCGAGAACCGCTTCATCTTTACATGACATTTTTATAGCGCCTTTCTTAAGTGTTCCTACTCCTTTAGATAATGCTAACAATCTACCTAATGCATTACCCGTATAGTCTTGCTCTGCGGCTATGAAACTAAAAAATCCTTCACCTGTTAGAAAGGTTTCGCGTACTCCAATGCCAATCATTCGTGGAGCAATCATTAAAACATCGATATAGTCCGGGAGGGCTAATAAGTCAAAACCCACATTATAACCACTAGCAAAAACAAGGGCATCCCCCTCTTTCAAATTTGGTTTAATACTCCTCTCAAATACTTCTTTCATAATTTCATCTGGTATTAAAATAAAAGAAATATTACTATTTTTTACTGCCTCCTCAATACTTATTGTTTCAAATCCGTCCTTAACAGCATTTTTTTTATAATTATCTTCAATGTTTCCTACAATTACATTAAGACCAGAGTCTCGTAGGTTTAATGCTTGAGATCTTCCTTGATTTCCATAACCGATTATACTTATTACAGAATCTCTTAAGATTGATATATCTGCATCTTTCTCATGATAAATATTAACAACCATTATAATATTCCCTTAATCAAGAGTGTTTCAAAATGAAATGTTACTTAATGTAAATTAAATCAGTCTTTTAATTTTTTATAACTACAAAATTAGAATTCTTTTCTAGCTCATTAAAAAATTAAACCTAAAACTGATTAATATGATTACCTCAGAAATAGTACGATTTTTAAGTTAGATGTTCAATTTCTCAAAGCAATTTTGACAATAATATTTCTCATCTACTCTCCATGCTTCAGCAAGGTTAATTTCTGCTCCACAATCTTCACAATTGCCCATTTCTTGGATTGTTGATGACATAATAATACTAAAATTTTATTATTTTAATGTTTTTTTATTGAATTTTTCCCCTCTAAAAATCTTTTATTTCACCTTTTTAATAATAAAATTAGTTAAAACTATATATACATACTTTCAGGAGGAGTTTTATAATACAGAGTTGAATTTCTATATAGTCTTCTCATTATTTCGATGAAACTTCTATAACTATTAGTTCTAAAGAGATCGCTCCAATCCGAGCTTTGAGGATTGAGTTTAGTTTGATCATAGATCCTACGTTTAATTGGATCTTTTAAAGTGTCATATGCTTCCTTTATTTTTATGAATTTCCCTTTTGCGTGGGGATCAGTCTTATTAAGATCAGGATGATATTTTTTAGCTAGCTTTCGATATGCTAACTTAATTTCTTCTTTTGTTGAATTCTTATTAATCTCCAAAAGTTCATAGTAATCTTTTTTTTTATTCATCTTCAATTTAGGAGAAGAAAATTCAAATATTAAAACATATAGATGATGATTTATTATAATTGAGGATTTCACAGATTTAGTTTATATATTCTAAATAATTGTTATTAGTTCACAAGTTTCTGCAGTGTAAATTTACGATTTAGAGGTATTTTTCAATATTTACTGGTAAAGTATGTTAAAATCTTTTTATATCATTTTACTGAATTAGGTTACTAAATAAAATTTAATAAAAATGATTCAAATGTCGAAGAATTCAATAAAATTACTCTATATTTTTCTAGGCGTTATAGTAATATCTAGTTTTAGCTTTCTCTATCTAAATTCTCATAATTCTAACAATTCATTTTTTAGAG
Organism: Candidatus Hermodarchaeota archaeon; assembly: GCA_048885765.1. GTDB lineage: Archaea > Asgardarchaeota > Lokiarchaeia > Sigyniarchaeales > SOKP01 > Loki-b32. Next base: position 27,203 of record JBHLLI010000029.1, on the reverse strand, counting down.
TTGATGATACTGAAGCTTATCCCGATATAAATGATATTATGTATGTACCTTTTGTCGTTGGTGTCCCCTCAGGGCCAATTACAATAGACCCAGTCGATAGTTTCGATCATAATTCTTGGAATGTTATAGATCAGGTATGTGAAGGGCTCTTTAGATATAATATGACAGATCCAGACATGCCACGAATCAATTTACTTGCTGAATCATATTGGTGGGAAAATAAGACTACGTTGCGCCTCAAACTTAGGGAGGGAATCATGTTCCACGATAACACACCTTTTAATGCCAATGCAGCAAAATGGAATTTAGAAAGAATTAATTATTTATGTAATGCTACTGGAACACTTCCAGACACAATGGATCCTGCATTTCCAAATTCTTTATGGAAATTTCAAAATGGTACTGCTATTATGAAACAAATTGAGTATGTTAGTGAATATAATATCACTATTCATCTCAATAGTCCTTTTAGTCCTTTTTTGAACTTATTATGTTTTAGTGGTGCGACTATGATTTCCCCATCTTCTCACTCCCAAACAGATTATATTGATCTTTCTAGTGGAGTTTTAGTTGGCACAGGTCCCTTTGTATATGATAACTATATCACGGATATTGAAGTAAATTTTCACGCTTTTGACAGTTATTGGAGAGGAGAAGCAAATATAACAGCAATGAAATTTTCTATTATTGGAGATAGTTACGCAAGAAATTTTGCTATGTTGTATGGTAATATTGATTATCTTTATAATCCAACACAAGAGTTTTATCTAGATTTCATTACAGATTCAGATATTGTATTTGCAGAGGCTCCAAAATCAGGGTTAACTTATTATTATCTAGGTATGAATAATAACAAAATCAATGTCACTTGGAGAAAAGCAATATCCTATGCGGTGAATTATTCATATATAATTCAAAATTTACGTGACAATCATGCAGAGAGAGCTTATAGTCCAATTTCTTCTGGCTTTGGCGAAACTTACTACAATTGCTCTGATATTGCTCCATATTATAATTTAACGATTGCTAGACAAACATTAATAGATGATCCGAAAATTGATACAACCGGTCTTACTGCAAATGATAACCCCGATGACACAGCTTGGGAGAATGCAAACCTTGGAATATTTAATTACTCCTCTTATAATTATGGATTTTGGTCAGATTTATACCTTCCTTTAGTTGATTGGTGTGATGATATTGGAATTACTATACTGGACAATAGAATTGATTACAACTCATTTAATGATTTAATTAATAATTACAAACATAAATTGTCACTCTTCAGTTCGGGTTGGGGGTTAGATTACTTCGATGCATTTAATATGATTGATCCATTATTTTCGAACTCATCAAACCAAAATCTAGCTTTGGTCAATGATCCTTGGTTACAAATGAAATTAACAGAAGTTATAAAGACTACAGATGATGATACCCGCAACTATATCTACCATGATATACAAATAAATTTCTCTTCCATTCTCTATCCTCACGCATTTCTTTTTCATCCTCGGCAATATTTCGTGTACAATATTAATTTAGAAAATTACCCTCATAATGCGCTTGGCAGATTATACTTTTATCCATGCGAATGGCCTTCTGAATACATAATTACACCTCCAACAATAAGTTTAAATATGCCTGTTAACAATGAAGGGTTTAACGATATAGCTCCTAACTTCGATCTTTCAATAAGCCTAGACTATATTTCTATATGGTATACTCTAGACAATGGAATGACAAATACTACGTGCGGAAGCTCTGGTCAAATTAACTCAACCCTTTGGGGGGCTTTAGATGATAATGTTTATACACTTAGTTTTTATGCTAATAACTCAAAAGGTCTTATTGGCACTGCGGCAGTTTCGATTTATAAGGATACAACAGATCCAATTATAGTTATAAATGATCCAAATCCAGACCAGCGATTTATCGGGACAATCCCTAATTTTGATATTACAGTCACAGAATTACATTTAAATAATATGTGGTATACTATGGACAACGGAATAACTAATATACCTATTACTACATCTAGTGGAACTATTGATAGGGATGAATGGAGGGCTTTACCAACTGGAAATGTAACTATTACCTTTTTCGCATATGATGATGTTGGAAATATTGGTTTTTCTTCTGTTACAGTTGTTAAACAACCTCAAGGTATTCCCGGACCATATGCATTTCTAATATTAATGATTACAACCATAGGAATAAGCGGGTTAATCTGGAGACTAAAACACAAAATTATCAGAAAAGATTTAGAAAATTGATTATTTAAAAATTTTTTTTTTTCTTTACCAATTCACTCAAATATCGCTGGTTTTTTCTTGTTTAACTCCTTTATTTTGAGATGATTTAAGATTTACGAGAGTAATTCCTAATACTACTAGTGATAACGAAAGAGGATAGATAAAAACATCGAATTGCTCTGCTAAAAATATAGCAGAGAAAACAACTCCAAATAAGGGTACTGATGTTTGAAAAATGGCAGCTCTGCTTGCACTCAAGCGTTTAACCCCTTCTAAATAGAATGTATAAGCACCTACTGTGGATAAGAATGCTAAATATATAATTCCAATCCAGACCCGAAGTGGTATAGTTAAATATTGGATCGGATTAAGATATTCTGGTCGTATAATTAAAGCTAAAGGGGTTGTTATTACAAAACCAAAAAATGACACCCAGGTAATAATCCACAATGAACTAGGCTTATCTAATTTAGGGTCATCATTTACCTTATTCATAAAATGACGTGATATAACTGTATACGAGGCATAAGCAAATGCAGCAATTAATATCAAAACATCTCCAAATAATCGATTTAAGACTTCTACGTTTGGTGAAAATCCGACGACAATTATAACCGCTACAAAAGCCATTAGAGTTCCAACTATTTTCTTCCAATTAAAAAATTCTGTTTTTAAGAAGAGACTGGAAAGAATTATAACCCATATAGCATTTGTAGCCACCATAATACTAGCATCACTTGCAGCGGTAAATATTTCCCCCATAAGATATCCTATCTGGTAAATAGTCACTGATAATAATCCCATCAATAATAAAATTTTCCAATTTTTCTTTGCGAACTGCCAATTTAAATTTCCTTCTTTAATTTTGAGAATTATAAAAAAACACGCTACTGCTATGAAATATCTAATTGCGGCTATCATAAATGGAGGAATTGTCGGACCATATAATGGATCTACTATCCATTTCCCAATTGGCCATGTACCCCCCCATATTATCATTGTCAAGATCATTAATATATAAGCAGTAATTTCGTATTTTCTTTTCGATGACATATGTTCCCTATTCTCATATAATTTACTAAAAAAATAAAGAGATTTTATTATAGTAATAGTATTTTCAAATTAATTTTTATCATCAAATAAACCTTTATCCTTGTTTTGTTTTCTTTTTTTAAAATACTTATAACTAGGATAGATAATAAAGAATCCAACAATATTAGATAACACGAAAATTATGTCATAATAAATTGGAATGCATAATCCTTGAAAATTTCGTGGATTTTTCATCAAAAGAATATCATGTCTCTGGTAATGTATACTATCCGCACTTAGTGTACCACTAATATATATATTATTATCAATATCAAGAGCAATACCACTCACGCTAGCAGTAACGCAACCAGTACATCGCTTTTGCCAGATAAAATCGCCATTAACATCAAATTTTGTCAGAAAAATAGTTAGGCAAGTTTCAATACTAGTTATACCATCAAAAAAGAAGTGGTCATCATTAGGAACTCCACTTAAAAGATTTTTAACTAAGTATATATTCCCCTCAGAATCAACATCCATATATACATAAAAATCATATCCAGAGTAACCGTGACTCCAAATTAAATGACCAGAACTATTTATTTTAAATAGTTCCTTATATGAAACACAAATAAGACTATTTTCATGGTCGATAGCCAATTTTTGGGGGAAATATTCGGTATTCATATTTGATTGCGTAATGTTCCACAATTTATTCCCAGAAGAGTTAAATTTTGCAATATATGAAGTAAATGGATACGTACCTGATGATCCTGCTATAATGAGGTTATCATCATGATCAATTTTAAAATCAGCATATTCTATATGTTTTAAAGGCTCCCAGGTAAAATTCCATAATTGAGACCCAGAACTATTTAATTTTATAATTACGTTATCATTGTCTATATAACTTGTTAAGTAGATATTATTTAAAGAATCGGTTGATATTGAATTTAACTCACATGATAAAGTAAGATTCCATAATACATTACCCTCTGGATTTAGCTTTGCTAGAAATTCAGTATCACTATACCATCTCGGTCCCCCAATATATACATTATTGGAAGTATCTATCGCAAGTTTCCACCAATCCATATATGGTTCTTCCCCCAATATTTGTTCTCTTATTAAATGTCCAGTTTTGTTATATTTTAAGAGAACAATATCATAATATTCATCCTCTTGAGTTGTATATCCTAGGATATATACATCATCATTTGAGTCTATAGCAATATCCATGCTACGTTCCCTGAAGTTTGTCCAAGTTCGTGTCCAAGTATCTTCATTCCCTAACACGCTAAAATTTAAAACTGAAAATGAGAAACTCAAAACAAAAAGAAAATAGGAAATTTTCTTTCGGTAAATTTTCAAGGATTTTGCTAGTTATTTAATTTTGCTATAATGAATTGGTGTTAATAATCCATATAAATTTTTCTTATGAATTTTTCTTATGTCAGGTTTTGATCCTTGAGATTATACCATTTCTCAATCAAATTATGCTTTTTAATATATCTGAGAAGATAGACAGATATTATTAAAGCAATAGTGTCTTCGATAAACCAAATAACTTGATACATAGTTAAATTACGGTTAATTCTTATTGGGTTCTCTCTTCGCAATTTTGGCAATAAGTCAGCCTATATAATTACAAAATAACATTGTTAGAATGATAGTTAGTGGAAGAGTATAAATTAATAATCCTAATAAACTATGGTTAAGATCTCTAATCGAAAATGGAGAAGTATAGCCAATTATTATGGTTAAAAAATTTAATTGGAAAAAAAGAGGTTTATGGTTATTTCTATTTTCCTATCAGATAAATTAACCCATCTGCTATTGAACCACGCCAGCAGACAAAGTCATGACCTCCTAAAAACTCCACATAAGAAACTGGATAACCTTTAGTATTTAGTACATTACGGAAATGACGGTTAGAAGTAAGAAGATCAATAGGTTCCTTTTTATTAACTTCAAGTATTCCAACATCAACATAAAATTTTAAAGGCAATCTCTTATTTCGAGCAAATTGATGTACAAGCCACTCCTCTTCTTTTTCTTCCTCCTCTGTCCACCATTTATCAATATTTTTAATATCATTTATCATGCTTAACCACTGTTTTTGTCCTGGATACCAATTATAAGCTCCTGACATTGATAAAACATTACCAAAGATCTCGGGATGTTTAAATGCGATAAATGAGGAAGCTATTCCTCCATAACTAGCTCCAGCAATAACAGAATCAGAAGGATTTAATGTTATATTATAGTTGTCACGTGCCCAAGGTAGTAATTCTTTAATTATATAATCTAAAAATTTTGGATTAGGTGGTAATTCGATAGTTCTCTGAGCTACATTTGTAGATAAGAAATTTTCAATCATAACAGCTACTATAGGAGGAATTTTGTCATCGGCAAAAAGATTATCCAAAGTAGAAGATACTTCAGCGATCTCTTCAAATACTATTCCATCAAAAAGTAAAAGAAAATGGTAAGGAGGATGCTTTTTCGAATAATTTGCTGGAGTATATATCATAACTTTACGTGAATTTTTTAAAATTTCACTATATAACGAAAATTCTTCTATTTTTCCTCTTTCAATATTCAGTCTTTTACCATACCAGGGATGTGGAGCTGCGTCAGGACATTCGAATACATTTAATGGTAAATCAAATCCATCAACCTTAAGTTTTTCAAGATTTGAGTTAAAAGGATCATTAAAAATTAAGTCCCTATGTTGAATTATATTTTCATTCGGATCTTTTGGTTCAAATGGATTATTCTTACTATAAAGATAAGTATCACGTACACCCTTAGTAATTTTGTAAGTTTTAAAATAAATATTTGTATCTTCAAGTCTTTCAAGTAGTCCTTCTTTTATATCATCCAGTACGAAGCAATTAAATACAAAAATATTTTCTACATCCTTATCTTCTCGAACTATAAATGTTATTAAGTAATTATTATTGTCTCCTTCAATCTCTTCAAAAAGGGGTACTCCACTTTTTTCAATTTTTTTCCAAAAATCTGAAATTGCCTTCTTTTTATTAACCCTTATACTCTTTTGAAGATTTGCAAGCGTAGGACTAATTAAACATGATCCATAGTTTAATTCTGACATTATTTCTCATAATTAAAGGTATTGAAATAGATTAAAAACTTTATCTTATGAAATATCCAACCTCTAATATTTAAACAAATCAAAATATTGAAAGTAATTTCAACACATTCGAGATTAGGCTAAATTAAAAATCGATCCTATTATACCATTTTTTAATTAATTCATATTTCTTAATATATCTGAGAAGATAGAGTGATAAAATTAATGTAATTGTGTCTTCAACAAACCAAAAAATTTGATATACTGTTAAATTACGGTCGATTCTTATTGGACCAATATAAACTGGACCAAAATCTACAATTGAGTATAATAAAAAATCAGGATTTTGCATTATTATGGGAAAAAATAAGGGATTTTGACCATGTGCGGGAAAATCAATTATAATATGTGTCAATCCCCCGATTAAAGCAGAGTAGCTAGCAACAAAAAAGAATTTTGAGTTAAATTTTTTTCTGCTTAAGTGTTCCCATTGATCTAAACCAAAAAATTTCAAAGGAGAATATAATTTACTCTTTCTTTTCACAATTCTGGCAATCAATGGGCCAACATAAGCACAAAATAACATTGTTATGATAATAGTTAACGGAATAGTATAAATTAGCTGTCCTAGGAGACTATGAGTAATATTTCTAACTGAAAAGGGTGAAAAATAGTCAAAAGGAATACTAAAATCAGGGACTAACGCACTAATGCATAATGCTGTCCCATCAAACTTTCTAGGGAATTTGATTTTTAATAACAATCCCGGTGATTGATGAGAAATTAATCCATTTGGCATCTGACCATCATTTTTTATTTGATAAAGTTAATATCATTCTTTTTCTAGTATTTCGTACCATTTCTTAATTAAATTATGCTTTTTAATATATCTAAGAAGATATAGAGATATTACAAAGGCAACTATTGTTTCTATAAACCATAAAAAATTATAAAGAGTTAGATTGGCTTCAAATGAGAAAGGTCCGACTGATATTGTACCATAATCTAAAAAGGAATATTGGAAAATTTCAAAATTCAGTCCTACAAACCACGGGAACAAAATTGTAATGTATTTGTGTGCTGGGAAATCTAATAAAATGTGTGTTATTCCACCAATTAATGCAGAATAAGAAATTATCAACCAAGATTTTCTTGAGTATTTCTTCTTTTTTAAATAATTCCATTGATCAACGCCATAATACCTTAAGGGAGTATAAAATTTACTATTTTTGGAAGCTATTCGTGCACATAGAGGGCCAATATATTGAGAAAATATAACAGTAGCGAAAATCGTGAGTGGTATCGTCCATAAGAACTGACCTATTAGACTATGTGTAAACAAATAGAAATTTATATTTAAAAAGAAGTCTAATATAAAGTTAAAATCAGGGATAAGAGCCCCTAAACATAGAGCTGTTCCATCGAATTTTCTAGGATATCTGATTTTTATTAGCAAACCGGGTGCTTGATGGGAAAATATACTACTTGGCATGTATTTTTAAATTTCTTTTAATTATAATTTATTTTAAATTAACCTTTAACTTTTTGAAAACCCTCCATGATGAAATTCAATTTCATAGTTAAGATTCTCTTTTTGACAATAATTCTTTATTTCCTGTTCAAGTAAATCCCAATAAGTATGATTTTTCTGGATTTCTTTATATTTTGGTACTAATTTGGGATAATACTCATGAACTATTTTCATTATTCTAGGGACATTGTGAGGACGGAAATTTAAGTTTTCAAAAAGAAAGCGGTCAGAATAATCTTTAATCTCTTCAATAATGACTCTATAGTTAGTAATTTCTGGTAATAGTGGAGAAATAAAAGTATACGTTTCAATTCCTGCTTTTGATATTTGTTTAATAGCATCTAGTCTGTCCATTGGGTTTGAAGCAGCTTTTTCAATAACTCTTGCAAATTCCGCGTTTAAAGTACTAATTGAAATACCGACTCTAATATTTTTAAAATTCTTAAATAAATCAAGATCCCTTAAAACCAGTTTCGATTTAGTGAGGATTGAGATCTCTGCTTCTGTTCCAACAAGTTTTTCCAATATTTTTCGAGTATTTTGATATTTTTTTTCTAAAGGTAAATATGGATCAGTTACCGAACTCAGTAGAATAACTTTTCCATTGTATCTCTGTGGTTTAATTTTATCCAAATCAAAAGTCTTAATATCTAAAAATTGCCCCCATTTATCTCCTTTATGTCCTGTAAATCTTATCATAAATTCAGCGTAACAGTAAATACATCCATGTTGGCATCCGGTATACGGATTTATAACATAATCGACTGAGGGAATATTACTTTTAGTTATAATACTTTTAGCTTCTCGAAATTCGATTTTCATTTCCTTTAATCTATGTGAATGATTACTAGATAATCTATATTAGGTTTTTCAAAAAATAACCTCTTTTAAATAATAGTTATTAAAAAAAAATTGGGATTTGAGTGTTTGATATTAAGCACCTTTAAAGTTAGGGTTCCTTTTCTCTAAAAATGCTTTAATTCCTTCTTGGAAGTCATCACTCCCGGCACATTCTATAATGTTTTTTATCTCTAGGTTAATTTGAGAATCATAATCATTACAAAATGAAGTCTCAATCAAATTACGAGCTTTTACAGACGCGATGGGAGCGATCTTGCTTAATTTTACAGCAATTTTTTTAGACTCTGTAATTAGGGAATCTACGGTTTCGTAAACTCTGGACACGAGATTGAAATTTAAAGCTTCTTCAGCTGTTAAAATTCTATTTGTTAGGATTAAATCTTTACTGATTGTTAATCCAACTATTTTAGGTAAATGATATGTTAAACTACTATCGGGAGAGAGACCTAACCCTGTGAATGCACTTCCAAATTTTGCATTATTTGAACATACCCTTAAATCACATGCGCTAGCTAATCCTAAACCTGCTCCAAAACAAGCTCCATTAATAACCGCCAATGTAGGAAGATTGCATGTTTTCAATAAATTCAAGGCAGCATGGAATTTTTGTGCTAATTCCTTCATGTACAAACTAGGATTTACAGCTTTCTTAAAATCATTAATATCACCACCTGCACAAAAAGCTTTTCCTTTCCCAGTAATCAAAATTGTCCTAATTTTATGATGCTCAGATATATATTGCAGACAAGAATGCAGGTCTTCAGCCAATTGCATATTTAACGAATTTAAACTATCTGGTCTATATAAGTGAATTATTATATACTGTTCAATTTCTTCTAATACGATTGTATCGAATTCTGTCATTTTTATCATTTTCTAATTATAGTGATATTTGTTTTAAGGTATTGTTGTTAAATTAAGAAGTTTGAGAAATTGAGCCATAAAATCAGGCAAACCATCCCAAGATGGAGCTGTTACTAAATTATCTTGTGTGAAAGCAATATTCCCAGGATATTCATCCTCAATTATTGCTCCTTGTAAGGTGCACTCTAATGCGATTGATGGGTATGGATAGATTTTTTTATCTTTCAAGAAATCAATTTCTTTGAAGGCAGCATCAGTATAAGCTAAGACTTGAGGACCATGGCAAATGGCACCTATGGGTTTTTTATTCTTCATGAAATGAAAGACAAGTTTTTGAACATCAGGAACTAAAGACAAATATTCAGGTGCTCGTCCCCCGGGAATAATCAAACCATCATAATTTTCAACTTCTTCTTCGACATTTTCCCAATCAAAATCTTCATCTAGCCTATATGGGTGTCCAAGTGATTCTGAATATGTAATGGGTTTTCTCTTTAAAGCTAAATCCCAATCTTCTGTTGAAATGTAATGAATAGCTGTTTTTATAAAATCCCCTTTACTTCTACCAGGACAAATAATTTTAACTTTACATCCAAACATTGTAAGTACTGAATAAGGAACCATTAATTCATAATCATCAACATAATCTCCTGTTAAAATAAGAATTTTATGAGTCATACGAATAGTTTTATAGTAAATTTTTAAAAATTTTCTAAAATATTTTATTAAATTCTTGGTTATTTCGACTAAAGCGAATTTGATGATTGGTAAATTTATTTTTAAAGAACTCGGTTTAATTTCTTAAGGATCATTCTTAATATAAAAACTCGCTATTAATTATATAATTTGAACATGAGGGGAGTTTTTTCTATATTCCGAAAAAAAAAACATACTTTATCTTAGTTATAACAACGTCATTAATAGGGGTATCATTAATAATTAGCAATATCATCATTCTTAATAATAAAGCTAACATCAGTGGTGGATATCCAGATTTTATTACAAAAACAGAAGATTATTTTATAACAAGAATAGGAAATATACCAAATATTGACCCAGATAATTATAGACTTAACATTTGGGGGCAAATAAATAATTCGAAGGAATTTACTCTTACTGAGTTGCATGGTTTGAGCTTAGTTGAACGAGTATTAACTATAGAATGTATTGGTAATTATGTTAATGGTCCTCTTATATCTACTGCAATATGGAAGGGATTTTTGATATATGATTTAATAGAATCTCTTGGTTTGAAAAAAAATGCGACGGGAGTAAAATTTACAGCCGCAGATGGATATTATACTTCTCAAACCCTTGAACAATTGAAAAATAATAGTACAATTGGAGCTCTCTACATGAATGGAAAAATTATACCACCTATTCAGGGTTTTCCACTTCGAGTTGTGACTCCTGGTGCATATGGAGCAAAACAACCAGCGTGGGTAATCGATATTGAAGTAGTTGATCTGCCTGTGAGTGACTATTGGGATGATAGAGGTTGGGATACTTCACCGCCTATGGATGTTGATTCAAAAATATTTTTTCCAGAAGATTCTGTAGATGTAGATATTGGAGTTCCTCTTGAAATTGGAGGAGCAGCGTATGGAGGAAGAAGGATATCTAAAATTGAGTACACAATTGATAACGGTAAAACCTGGGACCAAGCTACAATAATAAAAGATATGAATTTAGATCATGTTTGGGTTTTTTGGAAAATAACAATTATGTTTGAAAGTACGGGAACTTTTACGCTTAATACGAAAGCAACTGATATTAATGGTAATTCACAGCCTAAATCTGATTCTGTTTATAATAATGGAATAAATAGTTGGCCATCATTAATTATACGCGTAAATGGTTAAATTCTTTTTCAGCGAAGAAAATAGAGCTTTAAACCCTAATTAGTTGTATTAGATCTTTTCTTAATTAATTGGTAATAAAATAATAAGACAAATAGATTTGTAAATAAATGGAATAACCATGGATACATTATTCCCATTTGAATTAGAGCAAGGGAATATATTATCGAGGATAGAAGCGTAGAAATTACATGTCCCCAATTTTGCGAGGTAGAAAAATGCACTAATCCAAAGATAATTGAGATAAAAATAATACTTAAAAAATAATCCCAATGAAGATAATATGTTAATACACTAATTAAAAGTGTTCTATAGATTAATTCCTCTATAAAAGCTAGTAATGGAAAGAAAATTATTAATAGGATAATTTTTTTATAATTGAAATTTCTAGTAAAAAATTGAAAAATCTCATCTCCCCTTCCTTCTTCTAAAATCTTTACATTTTTTGAGAAATAGATCTTGATACCAATTAATTTTAGCAAGATTATTGAGAAATAAATTAAAAATAGAAAAAAATTGAAGTTGTTGGTTAAACCTACTAAATTTTCAAATGGGATAAAAATAGTAATCGAGGCATTATAAAATAAGATGATATTTGCAATTAAAGAAAAAGGTATAAAGAAAAGCAATATATACATAAGAATATCTTTTCTAGTAAAACTTTTTTTAAGTTCCAATATTAATTTAACAAAAATAATTAAAAAAATGACTATACATATCCCAAATAACATAACAATATTATCAAATGAAGAAAAATAAAACCAAAATACAAAAATCAAGAGTATAATTAGATTGTATATTATACTATTTTTTATTCGATTTTTGACATTATCTTCATCATACGACATTGAGATGGAAAAAAGCTTTTTTTATCAAATAGAAATTATAAATATTAATTCAACTTTAAAACTTAATAACATGTACTTTATAAGTTAAAATATTCAAATGGATATACTCAAAACGATAGAAACTAAAAGGTTAATCCTAATACATCTCAATATTAATGATTTTGAGTTTTTTTCAAGGATTATTAAAGATAAGTCTATTTCTGAAAATCTAAATTATATATTTAATAATATCAATATTGAGAACCTAGAACTTCTATTTAAATCAATCACAAACACTTCTGATATAATAGAAAATATCCTAAGCTATTTAGTTTTACGACGAGATACGAATGATTATATTGGTTTATGTGGATTAAGACTTTTGATGAACAAAAAAGAAGCATATTGTTTTTATTACTTAATTCCTCTATATAGAGGTTCTGGATTTGCTATAGAATCGATGAAAAAAATTATCGAACTTGGATTTTTAAAATTGAACTTGTCTAAAATTTCTATTTTTATAAATCCTAATAGCACTAAAGTTTGGAAAGTTGCTGAGAGAACTGGAATGAAATATTTAGGGCATGTTAAAATCAGTGGAGTTCACTCAAAAGCAATGTATTTTTCTATAGAAAAAAAAGAATTCTACGATCAGCATATTATTTAGGATATCCAATAGGGATGATATAAAGAGGTACAATTTTTTTTGGAAGATTAAGGACGTCTGCTACTTTATCATCTTCAAAAGCACCAATAGGTACTGAGCCTAAACCTAAAGCAACAGCCTCTAAATGTATATTCTGCGCACAATGACCCACCTCGATAAAAACGTATCTAACTCCTCTTTCTTCGTACCTTATGGTAGTTCTTGAAAATTCTGCACATATTATTACATTCATATAAGCTTCTGCTATAAAATTCTGATCCCATGAAGCCCTAGCAAGTTTCTTACTCAAATCCTCTTCAATAATTAGTTCTAACATATGTTTTTTAAAATTATAATTAAACAATCCTTTTTCTTTAAGAGTTACATAAATTTCTAATGGGTAAGTCGCACCTGCAGAAGGTACAGTTCTTTTTTCTCCTTTTTTGCCTTGAGTTGCCCATAGTATCTGTGAAATTTTTTCAATGTCGATAATAGTATCTTTAAAGTGACGTTTACTTTCTCGTTCGTATATGCATTCTTCCAAGCTTCTCTCTCCTTTAATTAAAGGTTTTGGTAATGAAATACTCATTTTTTCCCCTTAAGACTATATTTTTGTAATAATAAGAACCTTTATTTTTGATAATATTAATGTATTCGTATGGCTTCAAAATCTAATCTTGAAGAAATGTTCCAAGAATGGAATGAGTTAAATTCTAAAGCTCAAGAATCTATGGGAAATTTTGATTTCGAGAATATTAAAAAAATTAGAGAAAGTCAGAAAAAAATTGAAGATACTATTTTTGAAATCTTAAAAGAGAATGCTCCTGAAAATATTAAGGAAATACTACCCGAGGATTGTGGAGAGATGGAAGTTGGTTATGACATAGAAGGAAAAACATTCTATTTTGTTATGATAGATGAAGAGGATAGTACTGAGGAGGAAGTAGAGTTGAATGCGATTACGATTGATACAAATAAAAAAGTTGAATTAATCGAAAATTTTGAAATGGAATAACTCTCGTATTTCATTAATCCTTTGAAAAAAAACTGAAAAAAAAGAATGGAATATATATAATTTAGAATTTATCAGAATCTTCATACCAATCAGGAAACCATTGATAATGCTCTTTCGGAAATGATTTTTGTAACCCTTCATAAGTTGCTTTTACTAAGACTATCTTACTTTGTCTATCTCTATGACATACAATTAATTTCTGATTTTCTAATGCTTCAAAAGCTTTTCTGATTGTAGAGCGACTTCCTCCTCCAATATCCTCTCTCACATCATCTGGAGTCATGTATAATCCAGGATTAATTTTATAATCGTGAGCAATCACCTTTAAAATGTTTTCTTCATTTATTTCTAAGCCATTGAATTCTGACTCCCTCTTCGATTTTACAGGGGCTTTAACTTCCTCATCCCATCTTAATCTTATTGAACTGTTATATCTAGGAAGCATAGCACTAAAGCGATATATAATCATTTTTTGAATTTCATTAGTTCCTGCTACAATCTCTCCTATTTTTGCATCTCTTAAAAAACGCTCTGCTGGATAAAATCTAGTTAAACCATCACCGCCTAGGATTTGGATCGCCTTTAGAGCACATTCACGACCATATTCTGTCGTAATTAATTTTGCTACAGAAGCTTCAACCATCGGTTCTTTACCTTCATCTAAAAGTTTTGCAACATAATAAGCAAATGTTCTAGCAACCTTATATTTAGAAATAATTTCAGCAATCCCCGCTTGAACCCCCGGAAATTGGTTTGTTGTTCGATTGAATTGTACTCTTCTTTGAGTAAAATGATAAAGTAATTGAATCATATCTTCGAACGCCCCTCCAAAAACCGCAGAACCAAGCAGTCTTTCAAAATTCAATCCAGCCATCATGACATTCCATCCATTTCCTACAGCACCTATACGATTTTCATCCGGTATATTGACATGATCAAAATCTATATAACCATTGGGAACATTGTCAAGTCCTATTAATGGATTTATTCTTTCTAACGAAAATCCTGGTGTACCTTTTTCGACTAGAAATGCAGTTATATGTCCATATTGTTTACGGATAGCAGGATCATCACTTGTTTTAGCATAGATAAAATATCTATCAGAAACACCGGCTCCGGTGATATAACGCTTTTTACCATTGATTATCCAGTTATCACCATCTTTTGTGGCTGAAGTAAATACATTAGCCGCATCAGAACCTGCAAATGGTTCTGTTATACATACCGCTCCCAATTCTTTACCTTCTGCCAACTTAGGAAGCCATTTATTTTTTTGTTCCTCTGTTGCATACCTTAATATTTGCTCCATTCCTGCCAATATACTTACTGTGAAAACATGTCCTACAGAATAAAGGCGTCCTAATTGTTCGGCCACAATACAGCTTCCTGTAGCACCTAATTCTAAACCACCATATTCTTTAGGAATACCTGCTCCAAAAAATCCTTCTTTTGCTACTTTTTCTACTAATGGCCAAGGGAATTTCTTTTTCCAAAAATAATGTTCTGCTTCTTCAATATTATTCTCAACAAATTCCTTTACTCTTTTGGAAACTTCTATTTGTTCATCTGTCCACCAAAAAAATTCACTCATTTTTAGATCCTTATTTGTTTTTTTTTAACTTGAATTAATAATATAAGGAAGAATTGTAAATAAAATATCAATTTTCTTCATAGAAAAAATTGAGAATCTGAATTTTTTCAAAAAGATAAAAATAAATAACTTTGTTTAAATTATTCTTTTAAATGCATAATTTGAAGTGCTGAATTCCTACGAGCATACTGAGTAAAAGAATTAAATAAAGTGATTTTGAAATTTCAATTCCTGCATCATTAAGAGTAGGTCCACGGACGACAAATACTCTTGCTAAGAAAAGGTATCTGACTGTTTATTTTGTGATAATTGTATTATCTGCCCAATTTCCATTAATTTGGTTGTGGTATTTCTGGCAGTTCTTTCCTATCCTCGATTTAATATTTTATATTCTCTTTCCATTTGCTTTCTTCTTAGGGATTATTATTTTAATAATCTGTTCAGCGATTGTGGCAAGACTGTTTTTGGTTGTTATAAATATTGTTCATAAACCAGTTGAGGGCATTTTTGAAAGAAATAAGGGTGATAAGGATTATTGTTATTGGAGTCTCAGAGCACTTGTTAGAAAATGGCCTACCTGGCTAGCCCGACAATTATCATTACCAATACTAGAAATTTTAGTTTTGAAAATACTCGGTATAAAAACATCTTTTTCCAACTCATTACACGATGGATGGGTCGACTGTGAATTTATTAAATTTGGAAAAAATATTAAAGTTGGCCAAGGAAGTTTTGTTATATCTAATCTCATGATTGATAACAAATTAATTTTAAAGAAAGTTTCCATTCAAGATAATGTGATAATAGGAGCTCATTCTATTGTACTGCCAGGGACAACAATTGAATCTAATACGATTTTGGATGCTCTTACAATGACAACGATTAATCAACGGCTCGATAATAATTCAATTTATCGTGGAAACCCTGCAAAAAAGATTGAAGAAGTAGGATCTATTAAAAGTTATGATAATATCAAGAATCAAATTTTTGAGAAAATCCCTATAGAGGACATTGATACTGAAATGCTTAAATCACACGTCAAGGAATTATCTGTTCCATTTCACTTCTATGTTATTTCTGGATGGTTAATAATTGGTGGTTCTTTTATTATACCCGGTTTTTTGTTTTTTTTCTTTCTATTTATTATATTAATCCCCAATTTATTTTCCATTCCCATTTCTTTAAGTTTCATCTTGAATCCAACAATGATTATTCTTATGTTATCTATTCCAATATTCTTTATTGCTGTTTATCTTTTACATTTATTTTTTGTAGCATTATTTACTAAATGGTTTTATAAGATGACAGACAAAAGAGGACCTACTCAGGGAGTTTTTGATCGCAATTTAGATGAAAGTTCTCATATATTAAACTATTATCACTTCAGATCTTTTTTATTTAAATACCCTATTTTTGCTTTTATTCGATCTCCATTTCCTTGGCTTATAAATTGGGAATTAAAATTTATTGGTTCGAATAAAGTTGGTAAGGGGACTGTTTTTGAAGATACATTTTTCCATAGTCATATTGATTTTGGGAGGAATTGCTATATTGGAACATTTTCTCACATTAGTAACCATCTAGTTGATGGAGTATACGGAGAAGAAAACTTAACGTTTTTTGGTGTAGATATTGGAAATAATTGTGTTTTTAGTCTCTCAAATGGAGCGATGCCTGGTTTAAAGATGGAAGATAATTCGACAGTATTACCCCTTTCTGCTAATATTAAATATGATCAAATAGGAAAGGATGGAATATATGGAAAGTTCCCTGTGAAAAAATTAACAACAGAAGAAATCCAAAAGTTTACAGGTGGAATGTATAATGACAAATAATGAAAAAGATATATCGATTGATCTTACAAGAATTCCTATAACCACTAATGGTTTTAGAGGCTCCTTTACTTCTACTATTTTATATTTATTTTTACATATTTTTTCACTTATTATGCCCTCAGTTATGATTTTAACATTTTTTAGTTTTGCACTGGATTCACAAATTTTTCACTGGAGAATATTTCTGATTTTTATAGATGTAATGGCATGGTGGGGTTCTTATCTTCTGATCAGTTTACTCTTAGGTAAACTTATATTAATTATTCTGAAATTATTTCATAAACCTGTTGAAGGTTTGTTTAAAATGGAAAAAAAGAATCATGACTATTCCTTTTTTTGTCTAAGAATTGCAGTTAAAAAATTCATTTTTTGGATTTGGAATAATTTCTGCTTTCCATGGGTTAGTAATTTCGCTTTTAAAATGTGTGATATATCAGCAGACTTTAAAAGTACTATGTTTGATGGTTGGAGTGATGTAGAATTTATTGAATATGGTAATAATATCATGATCGGGCAAGGTGCTCAGGTTTTTTCAAGTATTATAATCAGAATTGAAAATCAAGACTATTTATTAATTAAAAAGGTGATTGTGGGGGATCATGTCGTTCTAGGAGGTAATTCAATTGTAGCACCAGGGACTATTATAGGTAAAGGAACGACCTTAGGCGTTTGGACAATTACACATATAAATCAGGTTTTAGAACCCGATTTTATATACTTTGGCTCTCCTGCTCGGAAATACCAACCTGCTCAAAATGCAATTGAAGAAAGCAAAAAACAGGCAATGAGAAGGATAGTTGATACAGGAGAGAAAATACCCTACGATGTTAATCAATTTAAAAATAATAGATCATAAAAAAAATATTTAGAGATTTTGTTATTGCATGGATTTTAGTTTCGATTTCTTCTCTTCATGGAGTTTTAATACTTTTTCTTGCACTTCTTTCAAATAATCGTCTGTAAGGGGATAATATAAAAGAATTAAGACGCCTATTAGCATTGCAATAGCAGGTAATAAACCTAGAATAAACTTTATCATAAATTCAGCTCGAGCACTTTGATCTATTTGACCGGTAACAAACCCTGCAATAGATAATAACCAAGGACCAATCGCAATAGCTAAAGATTGTGCTGGTTTAGTAAGCATTGCATTCGTGCCAAAAAAGGCTGCTTCTCTTCTGACCCCTGATTTTATTTCATCTTCATCAGCTACTTGACTAAAAAGTACGTTCGTTAATACTAAGGGACCCGCTAACCCTATTCCACCTATAAATAAACAGATATATACCATAATCTGCGGAATAAACGGTAGAATCAATAAAAATATCGCTCCAAAACTTAAATGAATTTGATTTGCACGCACCACTCCAAATTTACTTGATAGAACGTTTGTGATAAACACACCAATAAATAATCCTAATATTAAAGTAGCCATCAATATTAGGTTTGATATTCTCATAACATGGTTCGCTAAATAAATCATGTAGCTTAGTAAAATCTGTTGGAAAAATATAGACATGAAATTTGCTGCTGCTACTATAAGAAACGCCTTACTCCTAAAAGTATATTTAATTGCATCCTTAAGTCCTAGTGGTTTATCGACTACAGTAAATTCTGGTCGCTCTTTAAATCTATAAGTAGTTATCACAATACATAAAGCTCCAATGATTCCAACTACAACAGTTCCAATATACAATGGAATTAAACTTCCTCCTTCAGGATTAATTAGTTCTGGAATAAAAAACCCAAATATCACACCAATTAAGTAAAATACGGAATTGTATTGTTGAAATTGACCTCTTACCTTATCATCTTCAGAAAGTTCGGGCAATAAAGCTGAATATACTAAGCCTATTATTGTATAACAAGTATCATATAAACACATCAGAAAGATCATCCATAGAAAGATAGATAACTGAGGAAGATCAACTGGAACTAACCAAAAGATTATGAAAGTTAAAGCCAAGAAGGGTGCAGTAAATCTCATGAATGGTATCCTGCGTCCTAACTTTGATCGTGTTTTATCTGAGATATATCCAAATATTGGATCATTTAAAGCATTCCAAATAGCATATATTACTGCAGCAATACTTATATAAAACGGATCCAAATTCAATGTGTTATGATAAAAATATACAGTCGTAGTTGCGAATACTCCTTGAATTATTGACGTGCCAAAACTAGCAAGACCCCAAATTAGTTTATCTTTTATAGTATATATTCTTGCGCCATTTTTTGTAGACATTGGTTAACATCCTTACTGTTGTATTTTTAATTCAAAAAAGTTAGTAAATTAATATTTCTTGATGGTTTATATAAAAGTTCCCTTTCCTATCAAGGTAAAAAAACTGAAGAATATATATATGAGATAAAAATAAAGAGTTATATTGAGTTTGAAAAAATTAATGCAATTTAAGAATATGATAAATTATGTATAAATTAGTCCTTTTAAGGCATGGGGAAAGCACTTGGAATAAAGAAAACAGATTTACTGGTTGGACTGATGTAGACCTTTCTGGAAAAGGAATTCAAGAGGCAAAGGAAGCTGCTAAATTACTAATAGAAGGAGGATACACCTTTGACATTGCCTATACATCTGTATTAAAGAGAGGAATTCGAACATTATGGATTGTGCTAGACGAAATGGACTTGATGTGGATTCCGGTTCATCGTTCTTGGCGTTTAAATGAAAGACATTATGGTGCTTTACAAGGTTTTTATAAATCAAAAATGGCTGCTGAAATGGGTGAAGAACAAGTATTAATATGGAGAAGAAGTTATGATATTCCTCCTCCAGCTCTTAAAACTACCGATCCACGATATCCCGGAAATGAGAAAAAATATGCAGATCTAAATCCTGATGAAATCCCCTTAACTGAATGCTTAAAAGATACAGTAGCAAGAGTACTACCTTATTGGCATGAAGTTATTACCCAAACTATAAAATCTGGCAAGAAAATATTGATCTCAGCACATGGAAACAGTTTAAGAGCACTTGTGAAGTATCTTGATAACATGCCCGATGAAGAAGTCGTAAAATTAAATATTCCTACGGGAGTGCCTTTAATATATGAGTTAGATGATGATTTAAAGCCAATCACCCATTATTATCTCGGAGACCAGGAAGAAATTCAAAAAGCAATAGAAGCTGTTGCCAGCCAAGGAAAAGCAAAATAAGATTATAGAGGTTGTTGATTTGAAAACCAAAAAGATAATATTCTTTTTATTTCCAGTTATCCTTCTTATACCAACAATTAATGTCAGAGCTCAAGTTTTTACAGATATTTCTGTGCAAACAGCTTATGATATGATAAATAATAACACTCAATATCCAAACTTAATTATACTTGATGTCAGAGACCAGTGGGAATATGATGAAAACCACCTATGTGATGCTATTTTAATTCCTGTTTCAGAAATTGATACAAGAATTAACGAACTTGAACCATATAAGGATATTGAAATAGTTGTCTATTGCATGTCTGGAGGAAGAAGTGCAATAGCAAGCCAGAATCTCGTTGATAATCACAATTTTACAAAGATTTACAATATGTTAGGGGGAATAACCGCATGGATAGCTGAGGGGTATCCTGTTTGTGGCCAACCAAGTATAGCTTTTGAGATGATAACTTTTTCTTTAATCCTCTTAAGTACAACATCTCTTATTGTTCTATTTTATAAGAAAAAGACACAACAGATTAGAACCTGAACATTTTCTAAAGAAAAAAAAAAATTTAGATAATTAAAAATCTACTCCCACTTCATTCCAGCCATCTCATAAGAATCTGAAACTCCAATTAGAAGTTCAACTGTCATATGAAAACCTTCAAACTGCAAGCCAAATGGACTAAAATATTTCCAGATTTCCTTGCTAGCTTCTTCTAATTTTCCTCTTTCCGTATATATTAAATGATATTGTTTCATACCATTATTTCCGGCGGGAGTATTGAAAACTCGCCATTTTGTAACAAATGGTATCTCTCGTGGTTGTTTTAGATACATCTTGCCGATCTCCATGCCCTTATGAATTGGATACCATGTAGTTACCATCAAAACACCCATAGTTGATCTAAACCTCAAACTATTTTAAAAATTGGATTTGCGGTAAGTAATTATCTATAACAATTCTATTTAAGAATTTCCAATTAAGTAAAAAAATTAAAAATTAACTAATTTATTTAGTATTTTATCAGTTTGATAATAAAATGTTAAAAAAAAAATAATTAATTTTATTAAAATTACTCCCATTTCATTCCTATCATTTTATAGGAATCTGAAACTCCAACTAAATTTTCAATTTCTATGTAGTAGCCCTCAATTTGGGTTACAAAAGGAAGAAAATATTTATAAACAGCCATTGATGCCTCTTCAACTTTTCCTCTTTCCGTATAAATTAAGTGGTATTGCTTCATTCCATCTTTACCTGCAGCAGTATTATAAACACGCCATTTTGTAACATTTGGTAATTCTCTAGGCTGTTTTAAAATCATTTTAGCAACATCCATAGTTTTATGAGGGGGATACCATGTAGTTATTAGTAATATACCCATAATTAATCAGTACCTTAAATTAATTTTGAATTGGATTTATGGTAATTAGATATTTAGTACAATTTTATTTAAAAATATCCATTTTTGTAAAAAATTTTTTAATAAAAAATAAAAGTATTCATGGAATTGTTGTCTAGTATTACTAGAGGTTTTCTACAATGGTAAAAAAATCATTTATTGATCATCCAACAGTATCTAGTACAATATTTTATCCACGAAAAAGTCCTGTACCTACTATATTGAGCCCTAATATTAAAATCTTAAAACTACAGGTTACTAAAAAAATAATAATTGGTGGATACTTCTATTTAAACGATTCAAGTTTACCAACTATTTTATTATTTCATGGTAATGGTGAAATAGCAGCAGATTACCAATATTTTCTTGATTTCTTTTTCGATTGTGGAGTAAATTTAGCTGTGGTAGATTTTCGAGGATATGGATTTAGTTCTGGAGAACCAATATATAGTAGTCTAATTTCAGACGCATTACCTGTTTACAATGAATTTCATAAGTGGATGAATAGAAATAAGCTGAAAGATTCTCTTTTTTTATTAGGACGATCACTAGGAAGCGCTTGTACTTCTGAAATTGGATCTCATAATCCGGACAGTTTACGCGGGATAATATTTGAAAGCGGTTTTGCTAGTATGTATAATATGATGACACGACTATTTAGAATTAGTGGTCCTGATGTTACTCCAGAGGGCTTGAGTGAATATTCGAATGATACCAGAATTAGAAAGTTCCAAAAACCAGTATTGATTATTCATGGTACTAATGATTGGGTTATCCCTTGCGATGAAGGTAAATTGATTTATGAAAATATTCCTGAAGGAGTTGACAAAAAGTTAGTATTAATTGAAGGAGCTGGTCATAATGATATTTTCTCTTTTAAAGAGGAGTACACTACTCCATTAAAAGAATTTATTCAGAAAAATAAAACTTAATCACTACTTCTCTTAAGGTCAAAAATTGGACTAAATATGATTTTATAGTTATCTCTATTTCTATTTTATTAAAAGTTAAAACATTTTATTGAGTGATTTGATATTGTCTGAAAAGATCTACAATTTTTGTCCATATTGTGGGAGGAAATTACCCAAATCTAAAGATTATAAAGCTGTTTATTGCTGTTATTGTGGAAAAAAATTGCAGGTTAAACGAGATAATCTGATGAAAAATGTTCAATGTATAATTTGTCATAGAATTGTTGACCCAAACAGACACAAAAATATTAAATGCCCCTATTGTGGAAGTATGTATCATCTTACATGTGTTTCCTCTTGGTTGCTAAAATATAATGCATGCCCCATGTGTCAAAATGTTTTTCTCTTTCCAAATAAAATTATCCCTATAAGGAAATAATAAAAAAAAGAAAAAAAGTAGAATTTACTTATTTTTTCAATATGAAGACTCCTGTTTCTACAAACCAGAATAAGTTAGCAAAAAGAAATAACCATTCTGAAATCGCTTTTGCTTCAACAAGTAAAGTTGGCTCTATTCTATTAACTATAAATAGTATCAGGTATAAAATGAAAAAGAAGGCTACAATTACATTCAATAATGCTTGCCATAAAGGGAAGTCTGATAATTTATATTCAATATAGGCATAACCAAATAAATATATAATACCGGGAAAGAAAAAGACATATTGCGCCAACGTATGTATAAGATAAAAATCACTGACGTTGAATAATGCAATCAATAAAAGCCCTATAGCTGAAATAAGTCCTAAAATACAAGCAGTCCCAGTACTCCTAGTAGAAGCACCTTTTTCCTGTAAATATTTAGTAAATCCAATAATAAACATTATCATAAATAATCCAGTGATGACCCAACAGATAACAAAAAAAATTGCTAACATATTATCTCCTGGAACTGCCAAATCACTAATAAAAACATCAACGAAATTGAAACTGGGATGCACTATCATTGCCGGAATTGCGCCAATAAGAAAAATTACTACCCCTATTATTCCAAAATAGCTTGCATGAAATTTATCAAAAATCTTATCAAATTTTTCCAACATTAGTTATCAATCTGATTTAAAATTGATATTTAAAAATATATAGATCAGAGGTACTATTTATAATTACTAGAATAAGAGAGTGCAATAGATAATTTAATCAGATATAAATTCAGATATTAAAATTTGCTGAAATTTTGAATTTTTTTCTTCAAAAGTTAAATTTTCTTGGCCAGAATATATATCTGGGGGATTTTGCTTTTTAAAGATGATTGAGAAGGGTATGATTAAATTTGAAATATTTAAAAAATTCTCTGATCCGTCAAATTCATCTCTTTCGACTTGAATCTTTTTATTTAATACTTCTAAACCCACTTTTTATCTCACATCGATTTCTTATTAATATTTCAATAAAAATCCATTCCTTTAAATTGAAAGACCTGACAAATTTAGTGAAAAATCACTAATCAAGAATTATTCAATTAAGAATTCTTCTTTAAGAATATGTTTAAATTTAGAATCAGCTTTACTTAGGATATTTTCTTTCTCAAGTGAATAAATATCAATGGGAAACTTCTCATTGTAAATATTTAAAACTAAAATTATCAGGTTAGATATGTTATTAAAACAGATTTGGGAGTTTTTTGTATCAAATAAATCTGCTACGAGTTTAGAAAGCAAAATAAATTTCTTTCTTTGTAGAGTTTTTTTGTTAGAAGGAGTTTCTTGAAGTAAAACTTTATATAAAAAATTTTCCACTCTTTTTTCAATAATACGAGAATTCAAGCCCATCTCAAATTAATCTCTTTTATGAAATATCTTTATAAAACTATAAAAACAGATTGTATTTTTTAAAAAAGTGCACTAATGCTTTAAAATAACTATTTCAAGAATTAACTCTTTCTAAGAGACACATTTTATCAAATTATTCTCAAATTGTAAGAATTCATAAATAAATAGTTCTTGATATATTGGATGTCTCTCTTTAAATGGAATTTCTTCATTTCCAGTATAAATATATTCTGATTTAGCAGTTTCGGAAATATTTGAAAATGGAATGTAAGCTTTAGAAGAATCTAAAATAAGTTGTTGATCTGTGGGTTCTAATTCATTTAGAAAGATTTTTTCTATTTTTCCCGTACTCATAATTCTTTTCTAACTCTAATAAATTTTGAATATTTGAGTGATATTTAAACAATTAATATCTGCTATATATTTAAGAAATGAGAAACACAAATATTTTTAAATGAAAAGCAACAAAATTCCACTTTTTCCAAGGAATTAATAGAAAAAAAAAATTAAAATCTATTTTGATTCTTTATCATCTGTGATAAAATTTTTTCCAAAGAATTCTACATTTTCTTTTAGCTGTTTCTTATTACATAATTTGCCATGCCCTGGAACATAAATTTCTATATTTTTTTCCATATAATTTAGGAGAGTATCACAAAGCCGTTTAGGATTTGAAGGTTTCGGTGCCCCTGTTTCTTGAGTTACCCAATTAGGATCTGTTTCTTCAAATAACAAATCTCCCATAAAACATATTTGTTCCTTCTCAAATAATGCTATTATATCTCCAGATGTGTGAGCATCTCCTATAAATCTTATAACTAGCTGATTCTTAGTTCCTTGAATCATAAAAGAATCACTTATAAGAAAATCAGGAGGTCTCAATTTAAAACGATCATCAATAATTTCAGTATAAGTACTAATATCATTTGTTAATTCAAGTATCTTATCTGGATTAGTTTCATTCTTAATGTCTTCCTTTATCCTTTTTAACTCATCATTAGCAATTCCTTTAAAGCGTTTAAGTGTTTCTTCCAAATTTTCATAGTATACCTTTGATGCTTCAAAACTACTAATAATAGGTATTTCTTGAGAAAATTTTCGATTACCAAATAAATGATCCATATGATAATGGCTATTTATTACAAAGGAGGGAGTTTTGTTCGTGTATTGTTTTGATGCTTTAATGAGGTCCAATGTAGCAAAAGGATCCATCAGTGTGTCGAAAATAATTAAATAATTACCAAGATCAAAAAAGCCAGCATTGGATGATGGTAATTTTTCAGCTGATATTGCAGCATATATCCCTGAATTCAATTCATACAAATCAAAATAAATGGACTCAAAATCTAATTTCTTAATTTCCAAAGTTTTCATGCTTTTTCATTTTTCAAGATTCAAATAAATTTAATCAATAATTCGTTCTACTTTAAAACATACAGGCCGGATACCATCAGGACAAGCAGTATATATCATGTCTTTACCAGTCCAACCTTCAAATCCTCCTCCACATCTCAAAACCTGAATGCTTTTATACAAGCCATACCAAGCATGGTGACAAAAGCCTTCTGGCATGTTTCCTGATTCATCAATAATGAACTCAAGCCCTTCTTTCATACCACATTTATTAATGGGAGTACCATCAGACTTAACAAATTCATGTCCAAGTACATCTTCTGGACTGAATTGTTTTACTACAGTTAATTTTACTTTATCCAATTTTATCACTCCTAATTTTTTTTAATTTATATCCTTTCTAATTTAAAGCAAACTGGTTTACGTCCATCTGAACAAGACACATGCTGAACTCCTTCTACATGCCCATAAAAATTTCCATCAAAGTAAAGTACTGATAGATCTTTATAGATATCTCGCCACGCCCATCCACAAAATCCTTCTGGCATTTTTTCTATATGTTCAACTATAAATTCTTGACCTTCCTCAAATGCACCACAAGTTGTAATTTTCGTGCCTGAAGTGGAATAAACTTCATGTCCAAATACATCTATAGGGCTAAATTTTTTAATTACTGTAATTTTAACTTTGGACAAAATATCCGCCTCAATCCTCAATTCGCTCTAATTTGAAACAAACAGGTCTTAAGCCATCAGTACAAGCATTATAACTTACACCTTCTTCCCAAAAATCCTTAAATGTGCCACCAAAACGCAAAACAAATATCCAGCGAGATAAATCTAGCCAAGCTCCAGTACAAAAATCTTCTGGCATTGCTCCACTATCAATAATCCATTCCTGTCCTACTTGCAAAGGACATTTTTTCAGAATCTTTCCAGCAGGATTTTTATATTCATGTCCTAAAACTTCTTCTGGACTAAATCTTTTAATAACCGTAATTTTAACTTTTGACACTTTTTTTCACCTCAGTCCTTAATTCTTTCTATTTTAAAAACTACAGGTCTTACTCCGTCACTACATGTATCATAAATTATACCATCTTCTGCCCAATGTTTATAATTACCGCCAA
>JBHLLI010000028.1:0-35963 GCA_048885765.1 Candidatus Hermodarchaeota archaeon | reverse complement strand
ATAAAACTTTTTATTTATTAAAATTAGGATTCCACAAATTTTTTATAAAATTTGGTAGGAATAAAATATATCTTTAGCCCTTTACCAAAATATAATAAAGACGCTATATAAAATATTGAAGATGGAATCTTATTATAATAAAATCTCCAGTCCTTTATTAAAAAAATTCAAAGGAATTGTAGGAGAAAAAGCCTTTTTTGATGATTACGAAGTAAGATATACTTATGCTTTTGGAGGATCTATTTTTAATAAAGGGTGGATTCCAGAACTAATATTAATACCGCAAAACACAAAACAGGTTTCTGAAATTCTAGATTTAGCAAATAAAAACAAGATTCCAGTAACACCTCGAGGAAGTGGTACAAGCTTATCATCTGGCTCACTTAGCCCCTATGGAGGCATAATATTAGATCTTAGTCAAATGAATGAAATTTTAATGGTAGATATTGAAAATAATTTAGTCGAAGTTGAACCCGGAGTGATCTGTGATGAGTTAAATGAAACATTAAAGCCCTATGGATACTTTTTTCCTCCAGATCCTGGATCTAGTTCTGTAGCGACAATAGGAGGAATGGTGGCAAGTAATGCTGGTGGAATTCAAGCTTTTAAGTATGGTGTTACTAAAAATTATGTTTTGTATTTGGAAGTTGTATTATCAGATGGAAGAATATTGAATTTGGGGTCAAAAGTTTTAAAATCAGTATCATCCTACAATATTAAGGATCTTTTTATAGGTTCTGAAGGAACTCTAGGAGTAATTACAAAGATAGGATTAAGAATTCGACCATTACCAAAAACAAGAAAATTAGGCTTGTTTATTTTCGACAATGTTGATGATTTAAAAGAAGCTGTGTTAGAGATAAGAAGAAAAGGAATTATACCAAACTTGTTAGAATTCATGGATAAAATTATTTTGAAAGCAGTTACCGAATTTTTAGGAGGCGAATTCTTTGATTTTCCTAATGGTTACGTTCTACTAGCTGAAGTTGATGGAAATTCCGAACATGAAGTTGAGGAATCATTTTCAGTTATGTATGATATTGTAATACAAAAAAATCCAATCTATAATAAAATAGCAACAACAGAACTAGAAAGAGAAAGACTAATCTTAGCTAGAAAGGCTAATCTCCCTGCTTTATCAAGAATCAGACCTAATACATGTGTTGAAGATTGTACAATTCAAATTTCAGAGTTTTCTGAAGTTATTAAAAAGATCGAGAATATACCCAAGAAAATTAACGCTAAAAACCTATTAGTTGCAATTATCTGCCATATGGAAGGAAACTTACATCCTACATTTCTATTTAATGAAAATGATGAACAGGATGTGAAAGATTTCAAAAAAGCAATAGATTATTTATACAAAGAAATTATAATACCCGCTGGAGGCTCAATTACCGGTGAACATGGAATCGGAAAAATCAAAACACCCTATCTAAAGTTAGAACATGAGACTAATGTTATTAAATTGATGTCACAGATTAAAAAATTCTATGATCCGAATATGATCTTAAATCCAGGAATTGGGAAGGGTGATTCTCGAGATATAAATTCTCCCGATTTAAAAAGAGTTCTAAAAAATCAATCTGAGGGAATATTAGAATTAAAGTGTATGAGATGTGGATTTTGTATTTCTTGTCCTTCGAGATTAAATTACGCTTTAGAAACTTACAGCCCAAGGGGTCGTTTATGTCTATTAAATGGATTAGTACATGGGGATTTAGAGTTAAATGATTTAATATTAGATGTCTTTCACACATGTACTTTATGTGGGCTCTGTCAAACAATATGTCCTGCTGGTGTCAATACAATTGAAATTTTTGAAAAAGCTCGGGAAATAATTCATGAAGGCCGTGATAAATCATGAAATTTGACTATGGAAAGGATGGTATCGAAATAAACATCGATCCAAATTGGAATAAAACAATTCTTAAACCTTTAAAACAACCTCCTATTAAAAACCCTATTAAAGAAATCAAAGAATCAATTAATAATCCATTTGGATGTTTACCTCTTAAAGAGCTCATTAATAATAAGAGTAATTTAAAATCAATTTGTATTGTTTCAAGCGATATAACTAGACCCGTCCCTTCTAATATCATTCTTGAAGCCTTAATAGAAGAACTAAATGCTTATGGCATTAGTGATAATCAAATCACAATCTTGATTGCTACAGGATTACATCGCCCTTCTAATGAAGATGATTTGGAGACTATTTTAGGAAAAAACTTACAAGGCAGATTTCGAATAATTAATCATAATGCCAATGATGAGGATTCTTTGATCCAAGTTGGAGTATTGGATGAAAATGTTCCTATTTTAATCAATAAGCATTATTATAGTGCGGATTTAAAGATTTTAACTGGTTATGTTGAACCTCATTTCTTTTTTGGATTTTCAGGAGGTCGTAAATCTATTGTTCCTGGTATTGCAGGTGCAAAAACAATCCAAGTAAATCATTCTGCTGAAAAAATCAGTTCAAAATATGCCCGATTTGGAATTTATAGTAAAAATCCCTTACACCGTCAATCTATTGAAAGTTCTAATTTTGTAGGAGTGGATTTTATTGTAAATGTGTGTATCAATGAGCGACATGAAATTGTTCAAATTGCTTCCGGAAGTCTTATTAAGGCTCACGAAAAGTTAGTAGATTATCAGCTAACGCAAATATTCAGAGAAATCAAGGAATTGTTTGATATAATAATATGTGGGAATGGAGGATATCCTCTAGATCTTAATTTATATCAAGCGGTAAAAAGTATGGCAATTGGAGAAATGGCTGTGAAAAATGGTGGCACTATAATTGCTGTAAATGAATGTATTGAAGGAATTGGAATAGGACAAGAAAAATTTAAAGACTTGATATTCTCGGGCATGAAACCAAGTGAAATTCATCAAAAAATATTGAACAAGGAAATTGAATTACCTGATCAATGGGAAATACAAATTCTTACTCGTATTTTAATGAAAGCAGATATATTTATCATTTCTAAGTTGGATGCAGATGAAATTGGTAATATTGGATTAAAATATGCCAAAACTGTGGAGGAAGCTGTTGAGAGTTGTCTGAAAAAATATGGTACTGAAGCTTCCATACTAATATTACCCAATGGCCCCTTAGCGTTACCATTGTTAAAAAACAATGATTAATAACCCCATTTAAGCTTAAATATTAATTTCTGATACTTTCCGTTTTCAGTTTAAAAATTTATCTTTTTGTATATTTTTTAATACTAATTTTTTGGTATTTTATATAAGATTAACATTGATTCTTTTTTGAATCAGTAGGTATAAGAACATAAAGTAGTGGCAAGGATCTAAGCCTTTAGATTTATTAATACATCAAATTTAGGATTAGGGGATAGTAATGAAAAGCGAACATAATCAGCTCAGAGTTCCAACTATTAAAATAGCCAGTTATTCTTCGATTACTTTAAATTCAGTTTGTCTTATTTTGGGCATCTTTTACTTATTATTTCCATTTTATTCCATAATGTGGGATATTTATGGAATCATTCTTTTAATGACGTTTTTTGGAAATCTTACTCTTATTTTTGTTAACTCAAACAAAGAAAACGGCAGATGTAAATACACTGCTAAAATGAATCTTTTCAGTTATATTTATTTAATATATATTATTCTTGCGATAGTCTGTATGATGTTAGGTAATTTACTTATTTCTGTAACCTACTCTAATAACATAATTGATAATCTTTTAGCATATACTTTAATTCACCTAACATATTTTGGGACATTAATTATAGGAATTATATACGCTGTTTTTGGATATAAGACATATAACAGTATAAAATCAGGTATTAATAACAATTATTCTGAAAAACGCTTCATGCCAAAGTTTGTGAAAACTAAAAAAATATTAACAAAAATAGTTACAGTAATTTCCAGAGTTACATTTATCATTGGTATCATCTTTGGAATTGTTATTTTATTTGGTTCTTTTGAAATAGTTACTACTTTTATGGCAATAGTCACTGGTCAATTTGGTGCTTTCTTCTCTATAATTTTATTTGCTAATACCGTTCTCCTTGTAAAATTGAAACATCCTCAATGGAATACCAAGAAATTTTATAGAACCGCTTTAAGTGGATTCTTAATTTCTGGTTTATTAATTTCACCTTTAGCATTAACCCAATATACTATAAAAAGTATTGAAAGTAACTTCTCAAGCACATTTGGTTCAGATTGGAGAGAAAGAATACCTTCTGAGGTCAGTAATTACTTTTTAGAAATACCTTTCTCTTTAACAAGTTATTTTTTAGGTTGTCCTCCTAAAGATTGTAGAATTGAACAGAATATTCTCTTCTATGATGACGAAGGAATAAAACTATATTTTGATGCTTATATGCCACTAATCAATGATAATAAACTCCCTGGGTTTAATTCCACGATCATAAGAATCCACGGAGGAGCTTGGGTTTCTGGTGATAAGGGTTTGATGAATATGATGCAGATGAATAAATATTTTGCAGCTCAAGGATATAAAGTATTTGACATTCAATACGGCATTGATGAGAACCCTATTTATGCCCTAGATCCCTTAACACCTGAATATAAAAAAGGTAATTTTGATATCGACGATATGATACGTCATATCGGTGCCTTTACTAATTATTTAGACGCTAATGCCAATGATTATGGTGCAAATTTGGATTCTGTGTTTATTAGTGGCGGTTCTGCTGGTGGCCACTTAACCTGTGCTGCAGCTTTAGCTATGGCCTGTGGAAATTATACCGATATTTTCAGCCCCAATTTGACTATTAAAGGATTAATTCCCTTCTATCCAGCAAATGATCTCATGAATTTTTTTGGAATTAGTGGTACAGATGAGTTTAAGAACCCAGAAAAACTAATTGAGAATGCTAGTCCTCCGTGTCTCATTTTTCAAGGAACTCATGATATAATTAATTATTTCAGTATTGCTGAAGATATTCGAAAAACCTATATAGATCATGCTAATGAAAACTGTGCTATATTATGGATGCCATTTGGGGGTCATGCATCAGACTTCTACTTCACAGGTTATTATAATCAAATTTTCTTGTATTATATGGAAAGATTCATGTATCTTTATCATTAGATTTTAAGGACGAGTATTCAGAAATACTACTTCCTATTTGATATTTTATTTTGTTTATAAATTATAAGTCCCACTAAAATCCCCGTAAATTGTGTGTACGCAAACAAATAACATACTCAGACACAAATATTTTTAAATACAGAAGATGATAAATAGACATAGTCAATAAAAAAAATAATTTACAAAATTATAAAAATTATAATTTAAAGCCGATATAAATTTATACAATACTGAAGATTACGATCTCAGAATAAACACAAATATCGATTATTATCAATATTGACCTAGGTATTAACTGCCGAAAAAAAAAAATACAACAAAGTGTGAACAAAAATGAGCTATAGAGATAGATTACGTTCAACAAAAACTGGTACAGAGAGTGAACTTAGCTGTAGTTCAGATGCTCTATGTTGCAGTAATCCTTGTATTGAATCTCGAGATGGAGACAATGTCTGCTTAAATTGTGGTATGGTCATTGAACGAAATTTAGTAGGAAATGAACGAAGAGCTTATACTGTTGAAGAAGTAAATAAAAGAAGAAGAACAGAGCCAAGATGGAGGGAATTTGGACCCCGAACTATGCTTCCTGCATCTAAAGTGGATTCCAAGGGAAGATTAATAAATGCCCGAGGCAAAACATTATTCTCACGATTATCAAAAATTCAAAATTCATTGATTTCAAGCATCGAACGCAATTTTTGGGAGGCAAAACCCAAACTTAAAATGCTTTCGAGCAAAATGAATATTCCTGAATATATAAAAGAAACCGCTTGGAAAATCTATTCAGTTGTGGCTAAGAAAAAGTTAACAATGGGTAGATCTATTGATGGATTCATTGCGGCATCACTATATGCTGCAATTAGAGTACATGAATTTCCACGATTACTGGAAGAAGTGTGTGAAGCTTCTATGACTCCAAGACGAACTGTACATCGTTCTTTAGGCATGGTTGTAAAAGAAGTATTACCTGAGCTTCAACTTAAATATAAACCGATAACTGCTGAACAATTAGTATTTCGATTCGGAAATGACCTTGGTTTGCCTATGGAAACTCAGAAAAAAGCAATTAATATGCTTGTAGAAGCTTCGAAAAATGGATTATTACGAACTGGTAAAGATCCAAAAGGATTAGCCGCAAGTGTTATTTATATGGCCGCAAAAGCGGGAAACCATAGAAAGACACAGGCGGAAGTATCTGAAGTCGCCAAAGTCACAGAGGTTACACTCAGATCTCGCTCCAAGCAGATAAAAAGCAAGCTTCAATAAAGAGATTATCCGATTTCGGACGAGGAAAGTAATTTTTTTTTATTTATTTTTTTTATTATTATCTTTTTATTAGATTATCTCACCATATATTCTACATCAATTCATATACAAAAAAGTATTTATATCACTAAATTTCAAGTATAACTAAGAATGGTGAATTAAAATGGACGTTATTGAATTAATTTTAAGTATTTTAAGTTTAATTATTGGTTATCTTTTAGGTGCAATATTGCCTGCTTTTCTTTTTGGTAAATTAAAAGGAATAGATATAAGAGAAGAAGGAGATAAGAATCCTGGAACAACTAACGCGTTTAGAGTGTTAGGTCTTCCATTTGCTATTTTAACAGCGATATATGATACTTTAAAAGGTTTATTAGCAATGTTAGTTGCTTTTAGTTTAGGAGTTAATCTTATTTTTTGGCAAATAGCTGGATTAATGGTTATAATAGGTCATGTCTTTCCATTTTATTTAAAATTTCGGGGAGGTCAGGGAAATGCGACTGCTACAGGATTACTCCTCTTTTACCTAGTAAACTATCTTTTTATCAGTCTTAATTTATTTTACGTCCTAATACTTCTGCTAGTACTTGTATTAATATTTACTTATATATCTAGAGCAGGAACTCTTTTACCAGTTATCTTATTTCCCATATTAGGTTATTCTGTGTTTATCATTTACCCAACAAGTGGTTTTAATCTCTTTTTTGTATTAATTCTTGTACATATAGGAACTGTAGGAATGTATAAAGTGAT
This sequence comes from Candidatus Hermodarchaeota archaeon, assembly GCA_048885765.1. Classification (GTDB taxonomy): domain Archaea; phylum Asgardarchaeota; class Lokiarchaeia; order Sigyniarchaeales; family SOKP01; genus Loki-b32. The sequence continues at coordinate 28,846 of JBHLLI010000028.1, read as the reverse complement.
TACAGAAAAGAAGTTAGTAATTAAAGATGAGGCATTCTTATCAAGTTGGTGGCGAGTAGCCATAAGACCAGTATCATTGTTATTTCTTGTATTTGTTTTTATTGATTATCAACTTGGCCTTTCTATTATAGGAATTGTGTGTTTATGTTTTATAGCTCTTGATATCTTTCGATTTCTTCATAAACGAACCAATATATTGTTAACAGAGAAAGTTAAAGCAATTTTTCGAAAAGGTGAAGAGAGAAGGTTCTCAACTATGACCCTTTTTCTAATAGCTACGTTTTTAACAGTGCTTTTTTTTACTCCTATTGAGAATGGGATAGCAATAACTGCTTTATCTTTTCTTGTTTTTGGTGACATGTTTGCTAAGATATTTGGGCTAGCCTATGGGCGTCACAAGATATTTGATAAAACTCTTGAAGGGACTTTAGCCTTTATTGGAGTAGTTATAGGTCTTGGATATATTCTTAATACATCTTTAGATATTCATCTATTAGTGCTTATATCGGGGGGAATTGCTGCTCCGTTAATTGAGTTATTACCTATAGGGATAAATGATAATTTTTCAGTTCCTTTAATTAGTGGAGCTGTTATGACTGCAATCCAATTATTTTTTTTTGTTTTGTAATGATTAACGACTATTTTTTTTATATTTCTTTTTGTGTTAGGATGTTCGGATTTACTCTTTTTCTTTAAAATAAGAATATAAGGGTGTATTTTTATCTTTTTTATTAGGGTATGAGCTATATAGAGAAAAAATATTATAATAAGATTAACGAGGTATTTGCTAGTTTATCAATCTTAGATAATTCCTTACTTACTGAGCTAAGTAAAAAATCTGTAAAAAATATTAACGAAGTTGCGAAGCTCTGTGCTGAATTTAATCACAATGTAAACATTATTCTCAAGAAATATTATCCTGAGATAAAAGAGATGAAAGATAAACTTGAGATAAAATCAATTTTGAAATTTTATTATGATTTAATCTTTAAATTAACAGATTTAGTTAAGCATATTGAAAATTATCAAAAGGTTGATCAAGAGTATTATGATAAGTTAATCGAGTTCATACATGATAAAAACTTCTTGATTTCTGGCAAGTATAAAAACATTTGTGCTCAAGAATTAACTGCTTTTTATGACCAAAATTCACGAGATGCTTTGGAAAAGGTTCTTATTGAAAAGATTGAGCGCAAGAGCAGACAATTTTTTACTTTCGGTTCATTAGAGGAAGAGGTTAAGAAAATTGCACAATTAGCTGGAGCTAAGTCTATTAATATTACAGGAGCAGATGAATTAAGTAAAGAAGAATTAGAATCTGCTCAATCGATTATAACATTTGAAAGTGAGGATCCATCAGATATTATTAGTTTAGATAGAATTGGTAAAGAAGTGAAAAATTATTTAGAAGTCAAAAAATATGAATGTCATCTAAGAGATAATACTATTATTACGGATGCCAAATTGCTTCCAGATTAAGGAAATACTCATTTATCCTAAAATCTTTTGATAAGAGTATTTTATATGCTTTCCCATAAAATATTTAATGTTTGTACAATTTATCTTGATGATTTTCGATGGCAAAAAAGAAAATAGAGGCTCCTATAACAGGCATTACCGTGTCAAAAGAAGAGGATTTTTCTGGTTGGTACACGGAATTGATTAATAAAGCAGAATTAGCAGATATTAGATATAATATAAAGGGTTTTGTTGTATATAGAGAATGGGCGACACTTACAATTAGAAAAATGTACAAGAAAACAGAAGATTTGTTAGATAAAAAGGGTCACCTTCCTTTAACAATGCCTTCTCTCATACCAGAGTCAAATTTTTTAATAGAGGCTCAACATGTGGAAGGTTTTACTCCTGAAGTGTTCTGGGTTACTGAAGCAGGAAGTTCTGGCAAATTATCAGAGCGTTTAGCGTTGCGCCCAACAAGTGAGACTGCTCTTTATCCGATGTATTCTTTATGGATACGAAGTTATAAAGACCTGCCATTTAAGAGGTATTTATCTTGTCAAGTCTGGAGATATGAAGGTAAAATGACAAGACCATTTTTTAGGGGACGAGAGTTTCACTGGATTGAAACGCACAATGTATTTGCTACAATGGAAGATGCCTTAAAGCAAGTAAAGGAGGATATGGAATCAACTTATCAGATTCTCCGGGATGAATGCTGTATTCCTTTAATATTTTTCCAAAGACCAGAATGGGATAAATTTCCAGGTGCCGTCCATACATATGCTGCTGACGCACTAATGGGTTCAGGAAAGGTTCTCCAGCTACCTTCAACACATCTGTTAGGACAAATATTTTCGAAACCATTTGGTGTAAAATTTGTTGATAAAGATGGAGAAGAGAAATATGGTTATCAGACTTGTTATGGCCCGGCTCAGAGCAGAAATTATGGTGCGATGATTGCGTATTTAGGAGATGATAAAGGTTTGGTCCTCCCTTTTGATTTAGCACCAATTCAAATAATTATTATCCCCATTTTGTATAAAGGAAAAGAAAAAGAAGTGTTGGATAAAGCAAAAGATATATATAATCTTTTTAAAGATAAGTATGTTGTAAAAATCGATGATTCAGATGAATCAGTAGGAAATAAGTTTTACTATTGGGAACTGAAGGGTGTACCACTAAGAATAGAGGTTGGGCCAAAAGATATTGAAAAACAACAAATAGTTGTTGTTAAAAGACATGATGGTGAGAAATACCAGATAAAGGAAGCAAAATTGGAGAATAAAGTTTGTGAATTAGCAAAAAATTATACGAAGGAAATAAAAGCAAAATCTTTAATTGATTTTGAGTCTCAAGTTGAGTGTGTTTATGAAAAAGATGCTGCCATTGAAGCTATCAACAGCGGTAAAATTGTTTGTTGCGGTTTTTGTTCAATCAATATGGATGGCTATCATTGCGCTGAAGTTGTCGAAAAAGATATTGGTGGATTTGTCCGTGGAAAAAGAGTTGATGAAGAAAAGAATGAATTTGCTACTTGCGTGATATGTGGAAAACCTGCTGAATGCACGGTTTATATCGCTAAGAGTTATTAATTCAGCAAATATAATTGAATCTTTTTATTCTATATTCTTTTTATAATTGATAAAAAAAAATATTTTAATTAGTATTTAATATTTTTTTCTTTGTATTAATATGACCGCGAAAGATAAAGTATTGGATGTGTTTAAAAGTACTAACAAGCCATTGCGTCCTGGTGAAATCGCAGAACAAACAGGTATAGATTCTAAAGAAGTTTCACAATTAATAAAAGAGTTACGCGAAGAAGGAAAAGTATATTCTCCTAAACGTTGCTATTATTCTCTAAAATAATCTCGATTAGTCACGCACTATAATTTCAATTTTTTTAGATTTTTTATTAAAATTCTTGGAATTTTCTAAAAAAAAAAGGAAAATATTAAAACTTCAATGAGAATAATTAAGTACAGCAGATTTCTTTTGTTGCTCTTTTATAAATTTAGTTTCTGAATTAATATAACCGCAATTCAAGCATTTTACTGTTTTAGGTGGAAAATAATTTAAGACTCTTGGTATTTTCATTGAAGCACAATTAGGACAATAATAATACATGTTTTCAAACCCTTCGATTCAATTATTATTATCTTAATTTAGAGTTTTTAAAAATCATTAAAAAGTACTATAATTTAATTTAGATTGTAATGAATTATTTTTTAGAACCTATTTCAGAAGAGTTTGAGAAAATTCTTTTCATTAAAGGGGCAAGAGAAGGCAAATATCCATATTCACATTCATTACTTGTTGGTGATTTCTTAATAGATACAGGAATCTCCAGTAGACTGTTAAGAAAGCTTAAAAGGCTTCATCCTATCAATAATATCTTGATTTCTCATTGGCATGAAGATCATACTTCCGGTAATAGATTATTTCCTAATGCTAAATTTTATATTCATTCCAAAGATAAATTTTTGATTGAAAACGTGAATAAATTTAATGAATTTTATGGAATCTCTAATTCTCCGGCAGAAGAAGAATTTGATTGGCTTATGGAAGGTTTAAAACTTGAAAACACCAAAATTGATTATATCTTAGAGGATAATCAAATTATAAATGTTAATTGCGATTTAAGGATCAAAGTTATTCATACTCCGGGGCATACAGCAGGTCATTGTGCTTTTTTAGATTTAAATTCTAAAGTAGCATTCTTAGCTGATATTGATTTAACCAATTTTGTATTTTATGCAGGAATTGATTCAAACTTAATCGATTTTGAAGATTCAATAGAAAAATTAAGCACTTTTCAAATAAAAACAGCGGTTACCGGTCATAGAGGAGTAATTGAAGGTGAAAAAATAATAAAACAAGAATTGGGTAGATATTTATCAATAATTCATAAACGAGATAACCGAATTTTATCCCATCTCTCTGAAAGTAGTCCAAAGAATATAATAGAATTCAAAAATAGAAATTTTATATATAAATATTATAGTCAATTCAAAGAATATGAAATTATCGCTGAAATAATAATGATTCAAAAGCATTTTGATAAATTTCTTGAAAAAGATGTAATAGAAAAAAAAGGAAATGGTTATGTTTTAAGTTAAAAATGGAGGTATTATTTTGGAAGATATTGTATTATATGAAAAAGAGGGAGATATTGGAAGAATTACATTGAATAGACCCGAAAAGAGAAATGCTATTGATTTAGAGACACTCAAAAAATTAATTGAAGCTTTCAATAAAAGTGCTGAAAATAAAGATATATGCATTATTTATTCTGCAAACGGTAAAGATTTTACCGTTGGAGCTGATCTTAAATATGGGTTTGATTTACTTACAGATGAGAGCCGCACAGCTGAAGCCGTTGAATTTTTAAAATCATTTCAAAATTTAACGAGAAGTATGATTTCCCATCCCGGCATTATAATTGCTGGCCTACATGGTTGGGTTATAGGTGGAGGATTTGAGCAACTTTTGTTTTGCGATATGAGAATTGCTGCGGATAACACTCGTATTATGCTTCCAGAGCTAGGAGTGGGGTTATTTTTCTCAAATGCTTCTACAAAACTTTTACCAAGAATTATAGGGGAAGGAAGAGCAAAACAATTGATGTATTTAGGTTCAGAAATCAATGCTGAAACCGCTCTCAATATGGGTCTAGTGAATCAAGTCTGTAAACCAGAAGGAATGAGAAGAATTCTTAACCGGACAGCTAATACTATAATACAAAAAGATCATCTCGCTCTCAAGTGGGCGAAGAATTTAATAAATGAGAATCAAGAGGAGCCTATCGAGACCGTATTAGACAAAGAATTACAAGTAATGATATTAACCGGTCGTTCTAAGGATCTTAAGCATAGACTTGAAAAATTTGTAAAGGTTAAACCTTGATTCTTAAAACTTCTTCCTGGTTCTATGGATAAGTTGCTATATTATTTCTTTTTATAAATATTTTTTTACTATCCAAAACTCAAATAAATATGTCAAGAAAAGAACCGATTTTGTTCAAGCAGTATCCAAATCTTAAGGAGAAAGTTCCCTGGATCCCTTTACTTGCCAATCTCCCGACTCCTGTGGAACGATTAACTCAATTAGAGGACTATTTCACTTTGAATAATAGTAAAATATTTATTAAAAGAGATGATAAAAATCACCCTTTTTATGGAGGAAATAAAATTAGAAAGTTTGAATTTATTTTTGGAGAAATTTTGAGAAATAATAAAAAAAATGTATTAACAACTGGCGGCATTGGTACAAATCACGGATTAGCATGTGCTATTGTTTGCCATGAATTAAATCCCCCTTTAAAATGCCATCTTTATCTCTATCATCAACCATTAACATGGCATGTTCAACGCTTATTATTACTTTTTGATTATTTTGGAGCAAAAATTCATCTTGGTAAAGGAGATATTGGCACTTTTATCAAAGCTTTATTTTTTAAAGCATTTCATCCCAAGTTTTATTGGATTTTTCCAGGAGGTTCTCCTTTATTTGGAATAGGTTCTTCTCTTGGAACTATTGGGTTTGTAAATGCTGCTTATGAGTTAAAACAGCAAATTGATCAGAATATAATTCCTGAGCCTGATGTAATATTTATTGCAGGAGGAACAGTTGGGACTGCAGCAGGGCTTATTGCAGGGTGTAAGATGTTAGGTTTGAAATCAAAAATACATGTTGTAGCAGTATATACAAGATTAACCTCAAATTCTACAGCAGTAAAGAGGAATGCTAATAAAGCAATTAAATATTTAAGAAAAAAAGATAAATCGATTCCAAAAATTAAAGTAAATAAAAATGATTTTGTTTTTATTGAAGGTTATTTAGGATCTGGTTATGGAATCAAAACATTAAAAGGACAAAATGCTATTGATAAAGTGGATGAATTAGAAGGTTATGAACGGGATTTTTTCCTTGAAACCACTTACACAGGAAAAGCAATGGCAGCAATGTTTGATTATCTTAACTATGAAGAGAATAAAAACAAGACTTTCCTATTTTGGAATACTTATAACTCTAATGATTTGGATAAATATCTTAAACAGACCAATTTTAAGTATGATAAATTACCAAAGAAATTCCATAAGTTCTATGAAGATACAAAATTTCAGTGCTGGCAAATTACTGATTGTCCGGAGGATACAAAGAAAAGTTGTCCAGCATTTTTAAACCATGAATATAGGTTTTGGAGAGTAACGGAATGCCAACTTGGGGAGGAGAAACATAACAAAGCTTTTGAAGAATTGAAAAATGTAATAAAATTAGAGGGCGAATAGGAGAGATTAAATAATTTTTAACCTTTGTAATAACCCAGTGATTAAAATGGGTAAAGCAATTGTAGCATCACACCATACGCTTACATGTTTTGATTCTAAAGAGTATTTTCCCCACGATTTTGCCTCAGAAAACGTACTTCCTGAAAGACCACCATCATATTCCATTGCTGTATGAATACGAACTGAGTAATTATATCCCATATTCGTTATTTTATCGAATTGATCTAACATAGGAAATATTTGTTGAGCCCAATTTCGTGGAACTCCACCACCTATTATAATTGTTCCATATTCTTTATATGTTTTCACAATATCTCCAAACTTTTTCACATCTCCTAGGATATCAAATTGAAATTCATAATCCTCATAAAAATTATATTTTAAAAGTTTCAAAGCTAATTCTGAATCCGAAAATGCAGGTATAAAAATAGGAATTCCTTTTTTTGCGGCCATAGAAAGAATACATCTTGTTTTTATTCCACTTCCAATAACCTGTAGAAAATCTGAGGGAAGGAGTTGAATCTTTTTTTCTTTAAAAGCAGACTGAATAGTTTCTAATAATTTTTTATCAGCCTTGTCATAATTATCCTCTGGTAGGAAGATATCATAAATTCTATTTATTCGATACTTAAATAGTTCATCATCATCGACATTAGGACTTCCTAAAAAATGGCCAATATTACTAGCAGCATCCACTAAATCATGGGTAATATTAGCTCCTGTGCTGATCAATATATCAATTAGTTCATGTTCCATCAATACTGTAATTATTTCACCCATACCCGCTGGGACTAGAGCACCACTAAGAGTTAAAACAGTTAGACATTTCCTATTTGTGACCATCTTTTCTATTATATCTATAGCTACACCAAGATTTCGTCCCTGAAAACCACAGTCCTTAAGTGATGTTAATAAATTGTCAATATTTTTGATTTTTTTAACATCAAATGGTTTGACTTTTTTTATTAGATAATCTTCTTTTTGATGATTATTCATAAATAAAATTAAAAGCCATAGATATTTTAAATTAATCTTTTTCAACTTTTTTAAAGAATCTAAAAATTTGTGTATGCGATTATCTTTAATGTCATATATTGAATATGTAATAAGAGATATCTTTATAATTTTCTTTAAACAATAGATTTAATTCTAAAATGTGTTCTTTTTCATTATATAAAAAAAGGATGTAAATATTATGATAATTTAGGCAGATATTTTACAATTTAATCATTATATTTATTATTATATCATTAACATTTGAAATAAATTTAAATAAAAGCTTTAATATTAAATTCTTAATCGCATATTATAAAAAAATAATGATAAAGTTATGTCATTAGTCCCAAAAAAAGTATTCTTTGTTAAGGGTAAGGGTTTTCATAAATCTAAGCTAGCTGCTTTCGAAGAAGCCCTTAGGGATTCAGGAATTGAAAAATTTAATTTAGTAAATGTTTCTTCAATTCTACCCCCCTACTGCATTGAAGTGAATAAGGATGATGGGTTAAAACAATTACGCCCTGGTCAGATTGTATTCTCTGTCATTGCTAGAGAGGAATCTAATGAATATAATAGGTTAATTTGTGCCTCTATAGGTGTTGCTAAACCTGCTGATAAAGGACAATACGGATATTTAAGTGAACACCATTCCTTTGGTGTTAGACCAGAAAAAGTAGGGGATATCGCTGAAGACTTAGCAGCAGAAATGTTAGCTACTACTCTTGGTATCCCTTTTGATCCTAATTTAAATTATGATGAGAAAAGAGAGGTATTTAAAATGGGCGGAAAAATTGTTGAAACCAAAAATATTACTGCTAATGCTACTGTTAGGGAAGAAAATGAGTGGGCAGCTGTGGTTGCTGCAGCCATTTTTATCCTTTAATTTTTCTAAAATAATCTATATTAATATCTCTAAAACAAGAATCAATTGCTTCAATTTCTTCTAATTCTCTTATAGAAATACGACGTTTATCATTTAAATCCTTTGCTGCCCAAATTAATTTATTATATCGCTGGTGATGATGGTGAAACCTTTGATTAGCATATTCTTTTGCTTGTTTAGTATAAAGAAGAAAGGGCCAATCACTTCCTTCCATTAATAAAAGTTCTCTTGCAGCTTGTTGTAAGATTCTTTTAGCCCATTCATTAGGATTGAAAATTTGTTCCAGAACATTTTCGAGTTCATTAACTGAACCATTGATATAAGGCCAAATCCAACCATGTTCCGGATTCTTCCAAACTTGAAAATGCCCTCCTTCCCCCCAACTACTCTCCTTCATTTTTATTACCGAAAAATAGTCTCTAAATTTAGAGATATAATCACTAATAGTCATTAATTCTATATTCTCATTTTTATGAATCAACTCAAATATTTCATTTAACCAAGGGATCCCTTCCATCCACCAGTGACCATAAAGTTCAAAATCATAAGGAGAAATAATAATTCCTTTTCTTTGAAATTTATCTGAAAATTGCCTTAATTCCTCAGATATTAATGAAACAAAATGATTAGCATGGATTTTTGTTGTTTTTTCTGCCTTCTCAAGATCATAGAGTTGTTTGTCTCCTTTTCCAAAATCTTTACTGGTAATTCTCCAATAGTGTAACCCAGACTCATGGTCTTTTTTATGGAACTCTCTATAATATTCATTTCCAGGATATCCAATTTTTGCATCCCATACTTGTCTACTAGCTTTCTGGTTTCTACCAAATACCGAAACTCCTGTTTCCAAGATATACCCGAAATTTGTATCTAATCCTACATCATTCTTGTTCTCTAAAACCTCAGCATTTAATATTCCATGAGAATCAACAAAAAAATATTCTATACCTGAATTATTTAACCAATAATCAATACTCTGTCTTAAATTTCCATTTTTGTATTCTTTAGGCCGGTAAGCACACTCAGGAAGCCATATACCCTTAGGTTCTTTGTTAAAATACTTTTTGTGAGTATCAACGGCTATCTGAATTTGTGAAAAAATTCCAGAAGCATTCTCAAAAAGAGGTAAAAATCCATGTGTTGCTCCACATGTTATCAATTCAATCATTTTTTCATCTTGGAGCCATTTAAACGTACCTAATAAATCTCTATAATAATTATGATAAAAAGTATCTAATATATGTTCAAAATTCCTTAAATGATACTCAGCAATGGTTTTTCTTTCTTGATGATTTTCAAATCTCCGGACATCATTTTCTGCCCTTGATATTAAATCTTCCATATATTCTGTAAACCGCTGTTTCATATATTCATCTGCTAACTGCTCAGCTAAGATTGGTGTAATGTTTATAGTGATAGCTGTTTTTACTCCCCTTTCTTTCAATTCTCTTAAGATATTTAACATAGGGATATATGTTTCGTTCATAGCCTCCATAAGCCATTCTTCCCCAGCAGGCCAAGTTCCAGATTTTTTACACCATGGAATGTGTCCATGAAGAACTAAGCCAAAATATCCTAAAGTCATTTACACGAAGATTAATGTTTTATTTATAATTTAGTCTTATATGATTATTATATTCTTATAAAGTGTTGATATAAATTATGAGTAAAAAAATAAAATCTATAACAACTCCCCCTAGTCATGAAGAGTTATCAAATCGTCTTAAAAACATATTAAAATTAATGAAAGAACAAGATTTGGATTATTATATTGCATTTAATCCTGTAAATATATATTATTTAACAAATTTCGCTTTTTATGTACATGAACGACCGTTTATTCTAATAATTGAAAAAGAAGGAACACTAAAAATGTTAATTCCCAAATTAGAGAAGGGACATTTCGAATCTAGAGTACGATGTGAAGTTGAGTTGGTCATATATTATGAATTTCCAGCTCGATCTGGGGAAAACTGGTATGATTATTATCAAAAAATATTTGAACCTAACGCTAAAGTAGGAATAGAGTCTGAATTGCCAATAGGTATTGTTAATAAAACTCCTGGAGAAGTTGTCGTTTCAGATATAATTGATGAAGTTCGAATTATTAAAACTGAATATGAAATAGGTAGAATTTTTCACGCATGTCGAGTAATAAATAAGGGACAAAAATTAGTGTTTAAAAAGTGTCGTCCAAAAGTTCTTGAATTTGCTTTATATAAAGAAGTCAGTGATGCTATGACATCTAAAATTGCTCAAGACATACCTAATGCTAATTTTAGAGTCTCAGAAACCAGAGGCGCTGTTTGGCCTCCTTCAATTTCTCATGATCCTCACTTAGTACCGCAAATATTTGAGCCTATGGAAGAAGGAGGACCACATGTTTCAATAGTTTATGCTCAGGTAGATGGATATGGAGTTGAAATTGAAAGGACATTCTTTTTAGGTTATGTACCAGAAAAGGCTAAAAAACCCTTTCAAGTAATGTTCGAAGCAAGAGCTTTAGCTTATAGTATGTTAAAGCCGGGAACAATTATGAGTGCCGTGGATAAAGCGGTAAGGGATTTTATAATTGAAAAGGGGTATGGTGATTACATAATTCACCGTACAGGGCATGGTCTTGGGATTACAGGTCATGAAGCACCCTTTTTAGCAGAAGGATATGATAGACCATTAGAAAAAAATATGGTTATAAGTGTTGAACCTGGAATTTATATACCGGGATTAGGAGGATTTCGTCATTCTGATACTGTATTAATCACAGACACAGGGTACCAAATACTAACCAAAGCTCCAGAAACTCTTGTAGATCTTACAATTCCTATTTAATGCATTATAATCTCATTCTATATATTTTACAATTTTCTCTAATGCTTTTCTGGCTGTTGGTTCCGGAATCTCGCCTTCAATATATCCGAAAGGTAAGATAGTTAAAAGATGGTCATTATCTCCCAAACCAAGTATCTCTTTTGCTTTTTCCCTATTCATAGACCCTATCCAACATGTTCCAATTCCTAAAGACCATGCCATTAACATCATATTCATTGAAGCTAATGAAGTATCAATCATATACCATTTAGGACTAGTTTTCATTTTAGCAACAATCGCAATTGCAATTGGCACTTCTTTCATAAATCTACCATAACTTAGGGTTTTGGCAAGCTTTAGCAAAATTTCTTTATTTTTTATGACAATAAATTCCCATGGTTGACGATTTGATGCGCTAGGAGTCCATCTAGCTGCTTCCAAAATCATAGTTAATTCTGAATCCTTTAAGGATTTATCTTGATATGTCCGGATGCTCCTTCTTTCTTTAAGAAAGCTTAATAATTTTACAGATTCAATCATTTTTGATATTTGTATTTTTATTTTTAATAATTAATAATGCGAGAATTAAAAAATTAATTCTAAAATTTAATAAAGAAAGGGACTACTCAGAATTGAAATAATCTGATTCAAAATTAGGATATATTTTCTTTTTTCTTCCATCTTTTTCAAATTTGATAAGACCAAGTTCAATTAGTTTGTTTAGATGGTATTGAATGGTTTTATGATCGACTTTGAACTCTCTAGTTATTAGGTTATTCCATACTCCAGGAGTTTTCTCAATCATTTCTAAAATCTCTAATGTTAATTTACTTTTTTGAAGTTTTAAATCTACATTAGAGATTGGGTTCTTTTGATAATATGGAAAATAAGCAATAAAATTACCAATTCTTTTTTTACCTATTACTTTATACGTCAATAAAATATCAAGATGCCAAACTAAGTTTCCCGCAGCTAATCCAGTTCTACGTAATAATTCATTGAAGTGAATCCCAGGTTCATCTAAAATCAGGTCTATTATTTTATTTCGATTCTCATTCTCTAAAACTTCATCTAGAGACAAACGATGTGCTCCTTTCTCAATCGGTATAGTTCTTGTCTTTAGATATTGAAAGTAATCTTTTTTGGAAATTGCAACTACTAGAGCAACAATTACCAACATAATGATAGAACCAGTAAATATTAACCATGTCCAATCCTCCGGAATCATTTCCACTTCATAAAGTGTAATAAAATAGTCATTAAATGGTTGAATGTCTACAAGTTCACTTTCTAGATAATTTTCAGAAGTTGTTTCATTGATCTTTTCAAATGTATCAATTACTTGCCATGAATCTTGACTAGATTCATACAAGGCTAGTGAATAGGAAGCATCAGGAGTAATTCCATATTGTTGAATTTTCCTATATCTAATTGTTAAATTTTGAATTGTAATATTAGCCCTTATTCGAAAAATACAGTTATATCTATATTGATATCTAAAATTGCCCCTTTGAGGGGATTGAGGGGATTGCATAACTCCAAAATTTTGTAAATTGATCTTACTTGACACATTTAAAGAAAGAGCGTTTGTGCTATTAATTATGAAGAAAGTTTGACGATTTTCAATATTTGAATCATAATCAATAGAAATATTTATTAAAACATTGCTAGAAACTTCAAAAGTAAGATTGTTAAGAAAATTATAAGAAACCTTTTCATTAGGTTGAACTATATCTTGGGTTGAAAACCCCAAGATAGTCTCTTTTCGAGCATTAATATTTGCTAAAAAAAAATTGAATCCTAGTAAAATAACTAAAACAATAAGTACAAAATACTTGAAGTCTTTTCTTTTATATCTTTTACCAATTCTCAACTAAATTCTTTCCAACTTCTTTATTTTATATAATAAAATTTAAAAAAAAAAAATTTTTTCTTTTACTTTCTCTTTCTGATACTCAATACTGAAACAACAGTAATAATTCCTACTATTCCTCCAATGCTAAGAACAATTAGAAGCGTATTATCTGGTTGTGGGATCAAAACAGTCCAATAAGAGAATTCGCTAGTTTCAGCAACCAAATATCCTTCCTCTACTGTAGTCGGAACAAGTTCCCATTCTTCAGAACCTTCGTTGTAGCGCGCCCATTGTGCATTTTGATTTTGATTATTTGCTTGAATTTTAAGTTGTGCATCACAGGTACCATTGCATTTAAGTTGTATACAGAAACCCTCTTCATATAAGTATCTGTTTCGATTTCTTATCTGATAAGTGTACCCTTTCATTAATCCTAGTTCTGCTTGTTCTTCTGTACATGTCATGTTCATTAATAAGGGGCCTGAACCATTTACTTCTAATATAAAGTCTTTTACTCCAATTTCAGATGCATCACAATCTATATTTACTTCAAGATCCACATTAGTCATTACAGTTATTCGTGTTTGCATAAGGAATCTGAACATTACTTCGTTATGAGCTTGAATTTGATAATTATAAACATGCTCATTGTTAAGGACATCTTCAATCGGAGGAGCGGCTAATACATTAGTAACTCCGAAAATAGAAAAAAGCATCAAGAAAGCAAAAGCTCCAAGTGTTATTTTGTTAAATTTTCTCATTTTTTTATTTAAACACCAAATTTTGTTCTAATTAGTAGAAAAGAAGTCGGTATTAAAAGGATTAAGGAACATTTCTTCCCAATTAAACTAAGAACTCAAATTACATGTATGTAAATTTCAAAATGTTTTGTTAAATTTGAAAATTGATTTAAAAAAAAAAAATGTCAAAAATAATTCCCTAGAGATCTTCTAATAATGATGTTAATTTAGAATTTATTTGACAAGAGAACATCAATTTTTATTACCAGATCATGTGGTAAAGGCCCTAATTCCAATACTTTAGCATTTTCTTCAATTTGTTCAACTGTTTTTGCCCCTGGTATTGGTATTGTAGTCTCACTAATAGCCATAAGATACCCAAGTTGCCCCTGAATTAGTGTTCTACCATCTTGAGCCACAATCTGCTTCATTTCTGGAAGTAATTTGTTGATAGTGATATAACGATCTTGAGAAAAATCAACTCCAGCTAGCATATGATCAGCTGCAATTTTAGTATGCTCATTATATTTCCCAGTTAAAATACCGGAAGCTAAAGGGCTCCTAATTAATCCGATAAGATTGTTATTTTCGCAGAGTTCTGTCATTTGACTGTTACGAAGAGTTATGTTCATGGCATATTGTACCGAATTGCAATTCTTGCCTTTTGCAAATATTTTCATTCTTTCTGCGTCATCCGTGCTCCATCCATAACCACCAATCAATCCCTCTTCTGCTAAATCTTCTAAAATTATCTGAACTCTTTTAGCATCATCAGAGTCATGTTGGCTTGAATGCAATTGGTAAATATCAATAAAATCGGTTTGAAGTCTTTTCATACTACCCTCAATTGCTTTTCGAATATATTCAGGACTAGTATTTTTCTCACTTGGCGTACAAGGATTTCCTTCCTCGAAAACACATCCAAATTTTGTTGCAATTACAACATCATCCCTATAGTCTTTTAGTGCTTTTCCAAGAACTTTTTCGCTTCTTCCCACTCCATATATATCTGCTGTATCAAATATGTTAATTCCTAACTCAATAGCCCTCTGGACAGTCCTAATTGATTGTTCATCATCTACTTTTCCATAAGCTAAATATGATCCATTCGAGTTCATAAATGGTCCACCAAGAGCAAAGCATCCCATTCCTAAGGCGCTTACAGTCTTCTTACTTCCTTTAAGTTTTCGTCTCAACACATAATCACCATAGTTTAGAAGAGAACAATAATAATATGTCGTTTTATACCATTACAAATTGTATTAATCTGCTTTACCAATTATTAAAGACACTTAGCAATTTATAGTTTGAAATATTGAACTTCAATTGAAGTTCCAACCCGGAAGATCCCATTCATTAATTGAGCATGATTAATTTTTGGCAATCAAATAAATCACTTCATAGAAGGCTCAATTCTATCTCAAGGATTAAGTTATTTTGACGTAAGTTTTAATATGATAATTTTGAAAATATTATTATAGCAAATCAAATTAAAATATTTATAAGGAATTCATCTTAAATCTAGTTTAATTTGAATTCAAATACAAAAACATGGAGAAAAAGTTATGTCATTAAAGGATTTCACAAAAGAAGTATTCACTCGTTATGGTTTTACGGAAGAACATATTAATATCTATTTAGTGTATTTAAGAGTTCCACGTGCAACACCATCTGAAGTATTCATGACTTTAACAGAAGGAAATGAAGCTCTAACTTATGAAACTGTATTAGAAGTTACTAATTGGTTAGTTGAGAAAGGTTTCCTCAAAAGAGTTGAAGGAATTGTAGATAGGTACATTCCACTTCAGCCATTTTTTGAATTATTTACTAACGAATCAGAAAAATTCAGAAATGAGATTGGCACAATTAAAGATAATATCTTAGCTGATCAATCCAATCGATTTGAGAAGCTTGAAGCGATTCAGAATAAAAGTATTGGAGAAGTTGAAACTGCTGTTGATAAGCAAATCACAGATTTTTTTGAAGATTCTGATTCAAAAAACAATACTAAGAGAACCCGTATTGATGCTGCTATTAATCGTTTTACTGAAACTACCAAAACATTAGAAACCAACATTCATAGTATTATGGATAATCTTAATTCAAATCTAAAAAATATTTCAGAAACAAGTGTAAGTAAAAATGAGTCTGAAATAACAAAGACTAAAGATAATCTTACTACATTAATTTCAGATTTGCTTAATGATTTTTCCACTAGAGTTGAGAATTTAGATAAAGAATTAAAGATGGAACTTGATGAGCACGTCGAAAGGCATAAGGATACAGCAAATCAACTTAAACCTAAAATGG
The DNA here is from genome assembly GCA_048885765.1 of Candidatus Hermodarchaeota archaeon. GTDB lineage: Archaea > Asgardarchaeota > Lokiarchaeia > Sigyniarchaeales > SOKP01 > Loki-b32. The sequence goes on along the minus strand of JBHLLI010000028.1, from coordinate 12,502 downwards.
AACAAATACTTGAGAAGTATTTAGAGCGGATGGATAGAGTGGTTACTGATTTAAAGGCTAAAATTTCGAATATATTGAAAGAACACACTACCCATTTAAAAAATACAACAGACACTCTCCAAACACGCTTAAAAGCTATTGTCGATGATAGACATCGTACTTTAACTGACCAAACTAATGATTTCAAAAGTATGACACTGACCTTAATTGATAATCTACTTGAACATGCTAATAGATTTACTGATTTTTCAGAAGACATGGCTAAAAAAGGATTTTTCTGGATGGGTAAGAAGAAAAAATACAAAGCCCGTCATGAAACTACTATTCAAAATATTTTAAAATACAGCGAACCAATGAAACCTGATTTTATTAAGACATGCGATGATTATGTCAATGATACTAGAGGAACTACTGAAAGTATTAAAACTGATGTGACTGATACGATGGTAAATGAAAATGAGGGTTTATCCAATGAAACTAATGATCTTGACTATAAAGCTCAAGAAACTATAGAAGCACAATTAGAAACTCTTGCTACTGATTTAGCAGGAGAAGTAGACGATACCTTACAAACTGGTGTGAAGGATTGTTCCGATACTAGAATAAAATTGAAGGATTCTTTAGAAAGTTCACTTAAATCACACCATAGACAATACGATGACGCAATAAATAATCATAAAGAAAGTTCATTAAAGCATTATACTGATTTTGATCTTGAAATCAAAAGAATAAGTGCAGATTGGACGAGAGATGTCAATACCAATTTTGAAAATGGTAAAAGAGATTGTTCAGAGAAAATTGATGGTGAAATAAGATTATGGAATGCTGAAGCTAAGGATATGGATACCAACCTATCTGATATGCTGGCAGATCATAAATCTAAATATGAACAAAACGCTAAAACTCTTCAAAATAGTTTATCAAATACAACAAGAGATACAATTCAAAATGTGAAAGATGCAATCGCAGACTTTACACTACAATTTATGAACTCAATTGATGATGCAACTGAGTTAGGTGAAAGTAATGAAAGTAAATTGATAGATATTCATAATGCTTCAAGTTCAATTCCAGAAATCGCTAAGGTCACAACTTGGCCTGTAGTCGGAAAAGATGCTATGGTTGCAGCTATAAAAGATGCTATTTATCGGGTTAAATCATCGATTATAATCGTTACTCCATATGTAGTACCGGATATCCTACAAGTCGTTTCTGAGTATGCTTTCCAGAAGAAGGCTGTAAGATTTATGCTTACATCTCATTGGGATTTACAGCAGTACAGTGGAATAATAGGAAAAATGAAACAACTCGGAAATATCCAGTTCCGGCAATTACAAACTGCTGGTGAATTTTTTGCTGTAACCCGGGATGCAGAAGAAGTTATTCTTGCTCCTGCTACGGATAAAGAAACCGAAATGATTGCTGTTGTTTCTAATCAAGAGGGTTATAGTCGTTTATATTCACAATTCATCGGACCTATCTTCCAAGCAAATAGTAGGCCGATAAAATAAATTTGGTTTTTTTCTCTCTTTTTTATTAATTTAGCTTTCTATAGTTAAATCTTTTTATAAATTAATTTGTTTACTTCATGATATTCAGAGATTATCCAATTCATAATTTCCGAGACTACTTCTTTTGATTCAGTCTGTTCATTAAAAATCTGGTTTAGATCATAAACAGGTAATCCTACTCTAGTATATTGTAATCGTTCCTGCTCAAATCCGTTTTTGAGCAGTTGAACATTTACAATTTCCCTAATAAGTGGAGCAGTTATCAAATTCAATTTGGTTGAAACCAAAAATCGCACTACTTGTTCAGTAATTTTTTTTGCGTTGAATTTAGAGATGTTTGTTTCTTTTAGAAGAGATCTGTAAATAAATCCAGGATGAAAAATATAGGTACCGTTTTTAGTATGAACTTTCGGTAAAAATCTCGAAAAATTAGGAGTCAAATCACTAAATTTCTTACTTTTTGTAGACACAATTTAGAAAGAGTATATTATTATTTAAATAAAAAAAAGAGAATAATTGTAAATAACTAATTGTAATATTGGAATATATACATCAATTTAAATAGGGAGGAAGAGAAATTGTTTAAATTGATTATTTATTCACCTTCTTCTTTTTAGAGTTGTACCCAAATAGCAACTTCATTTGCGTCCCAGGCTGTGCCTAATATATCGATTTTGTTATCGTTATTAATATCTATAGCAGAACAAGAAGAAGCACCGTCAAAATTAGCGCTAACTATATGTTCAGAAAATCCAAGATTCCCATAATTTTCATTCCAGCTAATGCTATCTCCAAAAAAAGCAACACTAATCACATCAAAATCTCCATCTTTATCAAAATCAATTGGAAAAACAGAATTAGGTCCATTGCAATCAGATATTTTATGCCGAATAAAAATCAAATTACCCCTATTTTCAAACCAATCGTTGGTATTTTGGGTTGCCGAATTTGAGCAAATATCAATATCTCCATCATTATCCATATCTATAGGTTGAAGATCATGAACCCGAGCATAGTTAGTTGTGAGTCGAATTTTTGTAAAGTTCTCACTACCATCATTTTCCCAACAACAAATTTCTCCAGTAATGACATCTGAAGTAGCGCCAGTAATAATATCTACGTCATTATCATTATCTAAATCTGCAGCAAATATGGATGCGTGTCCCTCTTGTGATATTTCAGGATCTCCTGTTGAGATTGTGTGTTCAGTAAAGGTTTGATTTCCATCATTCTCCCACCACGTAACTTCTTGAAGACCTGTACTTAAAATATCATTATCTCCATCCATATCAACATCATATGTATTAATACTGTAAGCAGATTCATAACTTACAGCAATTACATGTTTTACAAAGATCGAATCATTATTTTCCCACCAGGCTATTTGATCCCCAGCCCAACTTGGTCCTAAGACATCAGGATCTCCATCCAAGTCTACATCGCCTACCTTAATAAAGAATACATCAGGAAAATTATTGTCAATAATATGTTGAGTAAAATTTAATTCATCATTTTCCCACCATACAATATCACCAAGACCATTGGATGCGGAAATTAAATCAATATCACCATCGCCATCAACATCAGTTCCAAAAATTCGTCCGGGTTCTGGAAAACTAGTTGCTAAAATAATTTTTGTAAATCTTGGTATGTTGGCATATTTCAAGAATGTTAAGCTTAACCCGATTCCGATAGTAGCACCTGCAACAATAATTAAAGTTAAAACGGTTTGTAGAGTTTTTTTCATAAGTTAGATCACATAATTATATCAATATGAATTAAAGAGCTTTAATTTGAATTATATATAATTCTTATGCTCATGTGATTTTTTATTCCAAATAATCCGATTTTTATACTTGGATAATCCCAATGATAGAAAAATTTTGATATTAAATATTTAGACAATGCTATACTTATTTCAATTAATTGATTATCAATAGGAAGACTAAGTTATACCAAATAAGTGGATGATATGTCTCAAAAGAAAGTAGAATTAATGTCTCCTTTAAAGAATTACAAATCATTAAATGCTGTGTTAGGCAAAGCTGATGCGGTGTATTTTGGTGTTGAAGCTTTTAACATGAGAATGTATAGCGATAATTTCAGATTACAGGAATTAAATGATATTGTAAAATCTTGTCATGATAATAATACTCATGCTTATCTTACAACAAATATTGTAATCTATGAGAATGAATTTACTCTCCTTGATAAGATACTGGATAAAGCTGTTGAAGCAGAAATTGATGCTGTAATAATTCATGATATTGGGGCGATTCAGTTAGTAAAAGATAAGGGATTAAATTTCCATATATCTACTCAAGCAAATATTTCTAATTCTCGTAGCGCAATATTTTATCAAAATCTCGGAGCTCAAAGATTAATACTTGCACGGGAATTGTCACTTGAACAGATAATAGACATAAGAGACCATTTAACTAACTGTGAAATTGAAACTTTTGTTCATGGAGCGCAATGCACATCAATTTCAGGGCGGTGTTATTTCTCTGCAGAAATCTGTCAATCGCAAGATTATTCAGCTAATAGAGGAAGATGCATTCAGCCATGCCGAAGAGAATGGCGCGTGTATGATAACCAGAACAACGAATTTCTTTATGATGGAGTCTTTTTTATCAATACGAAGGATCTATGTATGATTGAGCATATCCCTAAATTAATTGAAGGAAAAATTGATGCTTTTAAGATTGAAGGCCGTATGCGAGATCCAATCTATATTGAAGAAACTACGTTATGTTATCGGGAAGCAATCGATTCTTATTATGACAATTCATTTTCACAAGAAAAAGTTAAGGATTGGTTAAAACGTTTAAATAAGGTGTATAACAGAGGTTTTTCCACAGGATTTTATTTTGGATTACCAACAGGAAGTGAAATTCAAAGAGAATTGGATGGAAATATCTCAAATTATAAAAAAATTGAGATTGGTAAAGTTTTAAATTACTTTCCAGAAAAGGGAGCTGCTAAAATACTTTTAACCTCAGGAAAATTAAAATTAAAGGATGAAATTTTTATTATTGGAACACATACAGATACTTATTTAAGGCAAGAAATTAAGTCGATCCAAATCAAACAAAAGAAAAACTTGACTGAAACTCCATTTATATCCTCAAAAAAAGATAGAATTGCTGTAGGAATTGGTGTTGATAATCCAGTTAAAAAAAATGATAAAATTTTCAGATTACAGCCCCAATAATAATTAAATACCGTAGCATAAATAATTCTACGATTATTTAATTCTCATTTTGACTATTACAATGGGATAAATTGCATAATTATTTTTCATTGAAAAAAACATTAAAAAAGAACATATAATATTTTTACTTACTTATTGAAATTCAAATTTTTAAAAAAAGAAAGGTGTTTATAATAAAAATTATTGAAATTGAAGGAATAGGAGAAAAATATGCGAAAACCTTAGAAAAGGCAGGAATCACAGAAGTTGAAAACTTAGTTCCCCTCACTTGGCGTGAATTAAAAGAATTGGCTGAAAAAACGAAAATTTCACTAAAATTGCTCGAAAAATGGCAAGATCAAGCAGAATTAATGGAACTTAAAGGTATTGGTCCTGAATATTCTGAGGTTTTAAATAAAGTAGGAATTGATTCCATAAGAGAGCTTGCTTATCGAAATCCACAAAACACATTAGATATGATTATGGAATTTGACAAAAAACAACCTGATACAATCCGTAAAATTCCTAAAGTAGAAGATATCACAAATTGGATTAGCCAATCAAAAGAAAAGTATCAAATTAAGAAAGAAAAAACTAGTCCTAAAAAAACTCCAATTGTAGAAATTGAGGGTATTGGTGCTAAATACTCCAAAACATTAGAGAAAGCAGGACTTTCTAGCGTTGAAGACTTAGTATCGTTTGATTCTGTTAAAATTAAAAGTTTATCAGCAACAACCAACATTTCAGAGAAATTAATAGACAAATGGGCAGAGCACGCTGATTTGATGAGAATTGGAGGTGTTGGACCTGAATATGCAGATGTACTTAATCAAATTGGAGTGGATAGTGTTAAAGAATTGGCCCAGAGGAATCCTAAGAATACATTAGAACGGATTATGAAACTAGATCAAGAAAAGCCTGATGTATTTAGAAAACCTCCTAGATTAGAAGAAATTGAAGAATGGATTGAAGAAGCAAAAGAAATTAAATAACCAATATCTATTTCATATTTTTTTTTAATGCTGTTTTAATGAATTATTTTGCTAAAAAGGAGATCTAAAAAAAATTTTAAAATATTTTCCAAATAAGGAAATCTTAGTCCCAAGTAGCTTTCTTTACTTCATTGTCGTCATCTTCTGTATGAATCCGCTTAAGGTCGATATCTTGATACCCTGGTAGTACGCCTAGCATTCTCCTCATTGCAAATTCAACATCTTTAGCAGATGCGATAAATCTTCCTACTATAAGGATATCTGCACCTTGGTCTAATGCGAATGCTGCACTGCTTGGTTCAATTCCTCCTGCCACAGCTACTAGCACTCTATCCCTTCCGGAAGCTTTCTTTTTGCTAGCATATAATTCTTTAATTTTAGGAACTAAAGCCCATCTAGCTCTTTGAGATGCGTCAGGAGATTTGGCACCTGTTGTAGATTGTTCGACATCAATAGCTCGGTGAAGTATTACTACATCAGGAGTTTGTTTTAATGAGCTCAGTTTCTCAATTGGATTTTGAACTTCCATAGTATCGACGAAAGCATGAATTCCGAGTCGTTGTGCCTCTAAAATAAATTTATCAAGTGAAGCGGTTGAAGCTAAACCACTTGCTACAACTCCATCCGCAGTCGCATCAAAAGCAAAATCAACTTCTAATTTTCCGACATCTAACGTTTTTAAATCAGCAACAATAAATTTTTCTTTAGCAACATCACGAATTTGTTGAATGGATTCAACACCATATTTCTTTAGAAAGGGAGTTCCAACTTCCAATATGATCCGATCACTTTTAGGTAGAGTCTTGACAACTTTTATTTGTTTTTCTAAAGCAGGATGATCTAGCGCTACTTGTACGTATGGTGGACGCCAGAGTCTAGGAACTCGAATTCCAGCAACAGGATGTTTAGCTCGGTCTTTATCATAAAATATCTTTTCAATTGGAGGATAATTTCTAAGAGCTCTCTGAATAGCTAATTTTGTCGCGCCATAATTAAATTGATAGATTTTCCGATAATCATCAGCTGCGGGATGTATAAAAACACTTGCGATAATTACCCAATCATCTAATTTATTCATAGGGATCAAACCTTCTTCTACGGCATCAACAATACCTTTCGCTACTGCTGCTTGAGCGGGCCCGAAGATTTTGTTAGCATCTTTCATATCTGCGACTGTAACTTTTGGTACTATAAGGCTTACTGGTTTTGATAAGAGATTTGGCCGTATAGCTGCTAGCAAACCTCCGTGACCCTTTGAAGGAGTGCTTAACGCATTTGCAAAAGAAATGCCTACGGGCCCATCTTTTGATCCAATTATTAAATCTACGTGAGCAAGATTATTGTCTCCCCCAACTAGTGCTTCTCCAATAAAATATTCAGGTTTAGCCATATGATTTTCCTTTTTTAATTTTTATATTAATTCTTCCTATAATTTTGCTGAGTTTGTTTATTTATAATAGTGTGTGTTATAGATAATATAAAAAATTGATTATCTACATTATTTGAGAGTTAATCTTCCATTAATAAAATTATCTTTGCTTGAAATTAAAAATAGACAGTAGAAAGATTTATTAGATCTTCAATAATTACCATTTATTTATGTTTTTTATAGAGAGTACGGAAATTTTATATACTTGAATTGACATTTATACTAAAAAATATGTTAGTCATTTCTAAGTATATGTTTGAAACACCAACTTCCACATTCTGATATCTAAATATTCTTTTCTTAGTCTTAAATAATACATTAAGTAAAACTTTAACACCCATCTTTCCAAGTTTTCTTTATGTTTTATTATTTGTATTCCAGAAGTATAATTAGAATAATTGAAGTCCATGATTAATTCTTCTTTTATGTATTTCTCATAAATTTTTGTACCCGGCAGAGGGATTAAAATTCTGAAAGCCACTGTTGTAGGATCCATTTTTTTCGCAAACTGGAATGTTGCATTCAAATCAGATTTTTTTTCTTGTATATACCCTAACATGAAGGATCCAGTAAAATAAATTCCCTTTTTCTTTAATCTCTCAGCGGATTTTAAAGCCTCCTGTTTTGTTATTTGTTTATTGTAGGATTTCAAAGTATTTTCAGAACCTGATTCGACACCTAAAAATAAATGTAAGCAACCGGATTTTTTAAATAAGTCCAATAGATCTTCACTGATATTTGCTATAGTATCGACTCTAGCGTTTGCATCCCAATAAATTTCAATTCCTTCTTCAATGATCTGGGTGCAAATTTCTTCTATTCTTTTGCTAGACACCATAAAGTTGTCGTCAACAAAAAAAACTATCGGTCTTTTGCCTTTTGGTCCACTCACCTTCTTCAGGTAGGGATTTTTTTTAAGTATTTCTTTTATTTCTTCAAGAATATTTGTTGCAGATCTATATCTCCATTTTAACCCATCTTTTCCGGGAACTTGGCAAAAAGCACACCCAAAAGGACATCCTCTCGAAGTCATAATAGTAATAGCATGAGTTCCATATTTATTTATTGGTACTAAATGTCTTGCCGGAAAAGGTAATTTATCTAAATCATTGATAAATATCCTTGATTCATTTTTAATGATTTTTCCATCTTTTTTGTAACTAATCCCCTTGATATTATCAAGATTCCACTCCTCCTTAATAGCTCTCACAATTTCAATAAGAGTTCCTTCACCTTCTCCTCTCACAACAATATCAAAATCTGATTCATTTAAGACTTCCTCATCTGAAAACGTAGCATGCGGCCCCCCAATAATCAGGGGGATGTTAAAGTTAGACTTAATTAATTTAGCTAACCTATAAGCTTCATAAATAGATGCGGTTATAGATGTAATGCCAATAACTATTGGGTTTTTTTCTTTAATTTCTTGTAAAATCTTTTTATTTTTTAATAATTTGAGGTTGAGATCAAGAATTTCAACTTTAAATCCCTCTTTTTCTAAATATGATGCCAAAGATAATAAACTAAGAACAGGAAATTTAATTTTATCCCGGTATGACGCTAATGAAATTCTTTTTTTCTGATAAGGATTTATTAAAAGTACATCTATCATATTTCATGAGTAATTAAAATCATTCTAAATCTTGAATTTGAATTTTAAGTCAGTTCAGATATTGAATTACTACTATTATAGAATATTGAGAATTTACAATAATATAGAGTTAATCTTCTATTAATAAAATTATCCTTGCTTGAAATTAAAAATAGACAGTAGAAAGAATTATTATGATCTTAAATAACCACGGTTTATTTGTATTTTTTTCCGAAAGTACGGAAATTTTATATACTTGAATTGACATTAATATCAAAAAACATAATTTTAAATTACTACTCATAGAGGGAAAAATAAGTGGTATATACAATGACTGAGGGGAAATTCCCCAAAAAGCCAGACGATGGAAATGTTTTAGTCGCCTGTAGAAAAGATTTTAGAAATTTTAAAAAAGATAATGGAAACAGATTAATTGAACATTTTCAATCAAGAATTAAACTACTTGAACAATTGGGTGCTCCTAACAGGGAAATTGTAATCCAAAAAGAGGAATTAGAAAGTGTAAGAAAATTACTCCAAGAAAGTAAAGAAGAGGTTGCGTTTTCTGTATTTTTTAGAACTTTTCCAAGTTGTCTACCTCATAGATCACGTAATCTCTAACAAAAAATAACCTATTTCATAAGTTTTTGATAGATTTAATTTTCCATAGATATTTTTCAAGATCCACTTTAAATCCATCTAAAACTTTAATTCCTTCCTGTTCTAATAGATTCTTTTGGTATTGTCGGTCTTCTATTGATTTAAGAGATATTTTTCCATTTGAACTGATGACCCGATGCCAAGGTAGATTATATTTTTTGGAGGATGAATGTAAAACCCATGAAACTTGTCGAGCAGCTTTAGGATTTCCTGCAAGTTTAGCAATGAACCCATATGTAAGAACCTTTCCTGTTGGTATGGATTTAATAATGTGAATAATTTGTTCAGTAAAATCACTTGGGATAATAATGCACCTTTTAAGATTATTAATTAAGCCATTTGTTGAAACTGTTTTTCAATATCTTTTGCTTGCTTATAGAGTAGTTCTAATTTTTCTTTCTTTAATTCTTTTGTCTCAAAAATAATATGATTGCAATCATATTTCGTAAAATTAGTTTCAAATATTTTTATTTGAAAATTTTCTTTTTCCTCCCATAAGCGGGAGCCAGGATATGGAGTTGCTACAAAGTAATTTAATTCATCATGCTCGTCTAGTGGAAGAGATTTTATATATTCGACGGTCTCATAGAAGCTTTCTTCAGTTTCTCCTGGTAAACCTAATACAAAATATACTTGAAGTGCAATATCATGGTTTTTAAGATTAATAATGCCTTCTCTTACACGTTCAGGGTCTTGATATTTGAAATTGGTTTTTAAGACTGTTTCATTTGCCGATTCTATTCCCGTTGCTACTAAATTACATCCTGCTTGTTTTAATAGATGAGCTTCTTCGGGAGTTATTGTATCTACTCGGATTTCACAGCCCCATGGAACTTTTATGTTGTTCTCAATAAACATTTTGCAGAAATTTTTGAAAAACTCTTTATTAATGTTTACGTTGTCATAAAAATTAATATGAGTATAAGTTTGTAATGAAAGGATGTCTTTAACCTCTTTTAATATTGAATCAATGCTCCTAATTCTTGTAGTCTTGAACAGATTCTGTCTTGAACAAAATGAACATTGATTAGGGCATCCCCTATTAACTATAACATTGGCTACAGTATAATAATAATATTCTTGAGGTAATTTATATCGAGTTGGTAATGGCAAACTCTCTAATTCAGTACTCTGAACATGAGGATTGATAATTAATTTTCCTTTTGAATCGATATAGGCAAGCCCATTAATAGTTTGTAGCTGATGTTCATAATTCCTAAACTTTTGCTGGTTTAATATTAGAGGTACTAATAATCTGATTAACTGTAGAAAAGAATTTTCGGCTTCGCCTATACATATAAAATCAATTAAATTTTCAGTTTTATTATCATGCTTTAGGATTTCTTTATATGTGAATGAGACGTGAGGCCCGCCTAAAATAATAATATTATCCTTATCTTGATTCTTAATTATTCTGGCAATATCTTTTGCAAGATGGAAGGTATTTGTGAGAGATGTAATCCCAAAGATCTGATAATCAGCTATCTTTTCTTTGATTATATCTTTCAGTTCATTCTCATTAAGATCAATAAATTGTTCAAGATCGAGAATGTCTACGGGAATATCATTTCTTTCTAAAATCGCAGTCAGGTAAAGTAGTCCTAAATTTGGCTCTCTAAAATATTGTGTGCGAACTTCGGATGGTTTTGAAGTTCTAGGATTAATAAGTAGAATCATTTCAACTATTATCGCTGTTTTTTTGATTTGCTTGTTTTTCCTCTTCGGAAAATTTAATCTGCTTTGGAATTTGAAAAGCTTTAATCAATGATTTCATGGAACCAGGTTTACTAAATTTATCCTCATAAATAACAGGGATATCAATTTTAAAAATGGGTGATTTATCATCTTCTGGTATAAATAGCTCAAGACCCTGAATATTTCTTTCTTTTATGATTAATCGAGTAGAATAATTATGATCTTGAAAGAAAGTAAATCCATTGTTCAATCTTCCAAGTTTAACAGTTTTTAGATTTGTTTTTTCTTCTTTTAAAAAAGATTCAGTTACTTCTTCATCAGTAAAGATTGTTCCCCCAACTATCATAAATCTTCTCAAGAGATTATCAGGATTCGGTAATTCATTGATAAATTCAATGGCAGTATTAATTTTTGGATTCGAAATGGAAACATCTGCGATGATTTTATCAGGAGTAGGTTCTGGAAAGTCGTTCTTCACAATAGGATTAGCTCTTCCTCCACCAATAGGTTTTCCAAGTAATTCTTGAAATTCTTTATCTTCTAGTGAATATAAGTTAAGTGGATATATTCTATAAAACAGCCTGAGTTGCTTTCTTAACATTCCCGCTAAGATTCCACCATAAATTTGAAGTTTAAGAGAACTTTTAGATCCATTATAGGTCCAAATTCTCTTAGTATCGTGATCTACTAGTAAGTACACTTTATCATCATTGTTTTCATTCAGAATATCACTTACATTCTGTCCCTCTCCCACTTCTTGAGTCTCCATGTAGGGGAATTCAGCTAATTCAACTACTTCAAATATTTGCATAAATGAATATCCATTAATTTCTTCTATATTTTTTATAGGTAATTCGATAAAATAAATTTCATTATCTATAATCAGTTAGAAAATATAAAAAAATTTTAGAAATTTTTAAAATAATGATATTTAAAGAACTAATTCTCTATTCTCGATAAGTTGGATACCAATATAAAAAATCCATGCAGTTATATGGGAAACCCTTCAAATTTGAGGAATGAATAAAGAATATTTTGTCATACTGTAAAGGCATATGATATGCCTGTACATCGATAATATACCCTTGAAGTTTTTGGTATAAGAGAAACCTCGCAGTGGTGTTTGTTTCAGCAGCGGTTTGTGCTAAGAGATCTTGTAAATAAGGATCATTGATTTTAGCAAAGTTAGAATCGGAAGCGTTGTTGACAAGGGGATCAATCATATTGAACGTCTCAAAATAGTCGGGACCCTGCCCGACATAATAGAGATGAAGTCTGGTTGGTTGATATTGCCATACATGGATAAATTCATCCCACATTAAATCTTGGAGTTCAATACCAATTCCGATGAGGTCCATGTCTTCTTTAAACCGTTGGATAAGAAGACACATGAAATGACTAGCAGATCTATGACGGAAATTTAATTTTCCA
>JBHLLI010000027.1:0-36115 GCA_048885765.1 Candidatus Hermodarchaeota archaeon | reverse complement strand
AGACAAGCTATAGATGCGGTGATGCAAGGAATTCCTGCTAGAGAATATGCTAAAGATCATAAGGAACTGGCAGTTGCTTTAGGTTTATTTGGGGTAGGAAAGAAGACCGAGTTCACTTCTGTCTAATTTTATCTTACATATTTTTTTTATTTTATTTTTGGGTATGAGTCTTTCAGAAGAACCCTTATTCTTGGATTAAATTCATTTAAATGAATATTTTTAATAATTTCATTGTTTTTCAAATCTAAATATTCGAGATTGTGTAATTTTTTAAAATACTCAAGATTTTCTTTATCACTTATTTTATTATTAGTTAAAATTAAATGGGTTAAATTATCAAAATTAACTAGCTCTTTGATGTTTTCAATTTGATTATTTGAAAGATCAATTTTTTTCAGATTCTTTAAATACTTTAGGCCTATTATCTCCGAAATTGATTTTATATTGTTTTTCCATCCAAAAGGAGTGCCTTTAACTTCATATTCTAGATAATCCGATAAATCTAATTCTGTAATTAATCCTGTTTGTGGATCTAATTCATAATATACATTAGAATATTCATTTATTAGATTTTCAATAGTTAAATAATTAATTAAAATTTCTGCCAATTTATTATGGGTAAATATTACTATTTGTTTTGTTTTAATGATTTTTTTAATTACTTTTTTATACTTTTTGTTTTCAATTCTTTTTTCTTTATTTAGATATTTGATTTTTAGTATTTCTTTGATTTTTTTAACTAAAATTGCCTTGGATTCATCATTCTTTATCCTTTCTAACGATTGGATTATTTCAACCAGACATTCATAATCTGTTTCATGTGTTATTGCCCATTTCAGGGGATTTATCGCTTTATCAAGGAATTTTTTTTTTAAAAATTTCGTTGCGGCAATTCTAACCTTGTTATTTGAATCAGAAATGAGTAGGTTTTCTAGAAATTTATATAGACTTTCATTATTTGACTCAAATTTTTCTAAATTTTCTATAGCCTTTAATCGAATATTCTCATTATCACTATTCTCAACTAAAGAAACTAACAAATCAAAAGCAGTATATTTTTTGATTTTATTCTTCTTTAGATCTTCATATATCCCATCAGGAGTCAAATCCATTATTTTTTACTAGAAAAATTAATTAAAACGAATCAAAATATAATAGGTATAAATAATACAAACTTTATTATTTTCATAAAATTTTCGAAGGGATATTAAAATGTTAAAAATATCAAAAATTTTGATTTTTAAGTTATTTACATTATCTATCATACTTATACTAATATTTACTAATCTAAATGTTCAGGGAGTTTCATCAAGTAGAATTTCTACTTCAAATGGAGGAAGTGAATCGTATACTGGAGATTATGAAGGTGATCTTTCAATTATGTATTTCGAACAAAATTGGAATTCCTCTTCTTGGGTGAATACAAGTTCCAGTACTAATATAATCTCATATAATAGATCATATTATGATGAGGAATATAAAGTTAGAAGTCTTGATATAAGAGCTATGAATTTGCTAAACACTTCTAGTAAAGGTTATTACAAAATTGCAGAAAATACTTCAAATAAAATAAGTCTAACACCATCGTATAGCTTTGCTCAAGAATTTACAGCTCCGAAATTAATGCGTATTGATGAAATTATGATTTATGTGAATTTTTTTCTCCTCAGACCATGTTATTATGATATTTTCATTTATGATGAAGTGCTTCGAGAAGAAATTGATTGGGCTTATACATATGAGAATCGCATTTTTGTAGATGAATGGATATCAGTATTTCCTAGTTCAAACGTTTTGGAACCAGGCGAAAAGTATAATATTGTCTTAAAAATGTGGATTCGGCCTGGGGGTTATAATGAGACATTTAATTACTGGAAAGCAGAATCTTACTCGAACTCAAGCTTTAACAAAGGAGTTACAAGGCGATTTAATGGTTTCAATTGGATCCAAATCTCAAATGATAGTACTGTTGACATGTTATGCAATTTTACATATACTGAGGTTATTCATCCAGCTGATATTGATCTAATGTTTATAATCAATGATGTATCAATAATTCCCACTTATCAGTTAGCCCAGTGGGGATCTGGTGGATATGAAGCATTTCTATCATATACTTTTGATGCTCCTTTAACTCGAAATATTAATGTTACCGTTGTTGCCAATCAATCTATCCCTACATTAGATGTAGAGATTGAGATTTATTATATATTCTTAATAAATGCTAGTGGTACCTATAATTCCAATGAAAATAGAAACGAATGGACTATAAAATATCCTTATAAAGATATACCATTTGGATGGCCACCGCCGTTGTTCCTTTTTGAAAGTGATTGGAGTTTTATAAAATTCTATGATCCTAATGATATTGAAATGAGTGATATTTATTTTGGGCCAATAACGCTATACAATAAATCGTATTATGGGGTCACAATCTTTTTTGGGCCATCATTAGAATCAGGAAATTATACAGGTATATTTCATTCACCGAATTATTGTCATTCTATTGTTAGTATGATTGAGTCAGGAGGTGATTATATTGTAAAACCTTCTGTTCTTCTGGGTCAGACAATTAGATTAGAAGCAGAAATAACTAATCTATTTAATATTCCCATTTCAGGAGGTATTGGTCAAATTATACTCAAGTCTCCTTCTGATCAAGTAATTTATAATCAAACAGGGCTAACTTCAATTAATGGAACATTGAGTAGTTTTGATATTGATATTGATTCTGGTTTTGGATCAGGTCTATATGAAGCAACTGTTTTTTGGACAAATGGTAAAGAAATAGCTTTTTATACATCACTAATTTTAGTAGAGGCCCCAGTGAATGTTTTATTTTGGGTGTTATTAAGTATTGGAATAGCACTATTCTCAATACCCTCCGCTTTAGTCTCAAGAAAGTATATTAGACAAAGGAATTGGGAAAAATCGTTAAAAAATTTATTTGTCTTGACTAAAGATGGATTAAGTTTGTATGAATATTCTTTTGGAATTGAAATTCAAGATCCAGCTTTAATTTCTGCTATGATCTCAGCCCTGACAAATTTTGTAAGAGAAGCAACGGGAAGTAAAAAATCCTTAAGAACTGTGGATCAAGAGGATAAAAAAGTTATATTATATCATGGAACTCATACCACTACGGCTTTAATGGCAGAAAAAGATTTACCTATAATCCATAAACGCATTGCGAGATTCACTCAAGCTTTTGAAGAAAAATTTGGAATTTATATAAAGAAATTTACCGGAGAAACTTCGATATTTAAAGAAGCAGAAGTTATTGTAAATAAGAATTTCCCTATTGATGTTGAAGACCAAATTATACGTGGTGTAAGAGGAAAACTTATTGATTTTAGAAATAAACTTGAACCTATTGTTCAGCCGAATGCAATTATTTCATTAATGCGAGAAATTACAGAATTTATTTCAAGGTATCGAGCAATTGTTAATAAATATTATATTGACTACTATTTTGAGATAATAAAAATTGCTGAAGAGAAGATATCCACAACTTAATTTTTTATTTTTTTTTTGTTAAACTAAATTTTTCTGATTTACATAACAAAATTATTAGTTAAATTGAAATGGAGGAAATTTTCTTCTTTTCTTAAATCTCTGTAATAAATCATTTTTTAGCTCATTAAAAGGTTTTAAATTTCCAGAAAACACTTTAGATGTTATTTCTGAAATATAAGTATCTAATAATTTTTCTACTTGCTCAATTTTTTCCAAATTTCCTTCTGAAAGCATTGAAAGGAAGTAATCATTTTGATATTTCTTAAAAGTTAAAAATCGATACTTTTGAAAGCCCAATTTTACAGCAATCCATCGTGGAGTGGCACCCGTGTTTCCTTGAGTATTAGCTGCTATAGCTTCAATTCTAGCCGTAAGCATTGATTCCTTCATTTCTTTTTCTTCATCTGGGTTGTCGAATTCTCCAAGAGTATCAAATTTTAGGTTTTCTTCACCAAATAGAAGTGATATTACACCAATTGACATTGAAGATAATCCTAAATAATCAATTCTAATTGAATCTTCTACATAGGGAATTTCCTGGTCTGTAAATACCTTTTGTAATCTCACATATTCTTCTAATATAGATTTAGTTCTTCTTTTGAACTCCAATTCAAATCTATATTGCTCAAATTTATCTAGTTCATCTGGATTGCTTTGATTTAATAATTCTGCGCAATGTTTTGACATTTGTTCAAGAATCCATTTCCCCTTTTTATCAGGAAATCTTCCATATACAAGATATATTACATCATTTTTCTCATAAAATTGGCATTTTTCTTCCTTTTCTTTTTTTTGAGAAATAAGAAGCATTTTATCAAGATCTCCATCTAAAATACCTGTAGCTATAAAATCAAGATTATTTGTTAATTCCAATAAATAAGTGTAATTATTATTACTACAATAGAGCTGTGTTCGTTCGGTTGTGGTTATTCCCATTAATTTTACATATTCTCCTTTTTTCAATTTGATCTTATCGATATCTAAATTAATAGCTAAGGGATGCTCTTTTATTATTGCTTTCGTCCCTAATTTTGAAGATAAAGTGGCATTTTTTGTTTTAAATTCTTTAGGTTGTTGTTTTTCTTCAACATTTTTTTTCAGATCAAATAGAGTTGGTATAAATCTCCTACATCTTACACATAATGAGTCCTTCGGATATGGTTTTGTTATAATATATCCACAATGTGGACATTTTATATCACCGTATCTTTTATTTGGATTAAATGTATTAGAAATTTTATTCAACCCCACCTAATAAATTTATTAATATTAAATTAAAGAGATTATAAGTATTTATTTGCTATTGTCTTAAAAGTCTGTAAAAATTTATTATTATCTTCCTCTATTCCGATTGTTACTCTTATATAGTTGTATTGCCCTGGTTTGCTAAAGTGACGTACTGCGATCTTCATTTCTTTTAAGTCCCAAACAAATTTTAATGTTTTCGATTTATCTTCAAATTTAATGTATATAAAATTAGCATCTGAAGGTAAGACTTCAATTCCATTATAATTATTTAATTCTTCAGAAAGTCTTTTTCGTTCCTCTAAAATTTTCTCATTCTGCTGAAAGATCTTTTTATGATGTTTAATAGATGATAAAGCTCCGATATATCCAAGATAATTAGTATTAAATGGTAATTTTACTCTATTCATCTCTTTAATAATTTCAGCATCTGCTAAAGCATAACCTATTCTTAGGGAAGCAAGGGAAAATCCTTTTGAAAAAGAACGGTAAACAATTAGATTTTTTGCTTTTTTTAATAACGGTAAGCAGGTTCGAGATGAAAATTCCGCATAAGATTCATCTACGACAACGATACCCGGAAAAGCTCCACATAATTTTAGAATTGTAGCATTTCCAAATGATTTTCCATTGGGATCATTTGGAGAATTTATAATTATAAGTTTCCCTTTAGCTGAAAAAGTTTTTTCAGGGATAGTAAAATCTTCATTCAGCTGAATCTCAGTAATTTTAGCGTTATAGAGTGTTGCAAGAACTTTATATAATCCATAAGTTGGATAAAATATTACAATTTCGTCTCCCGGATCAATAAATACCTTAAAAATGACATCTAATATTTCATCTGAACCATTTCCTATAAATATTGAATTACGATTAGTAAGTGTATCCTTATCTCGCAAAAGAACGTTCAAAATCTCCTTCCTTAGTTCAAAAGATGTTGGATCAGGATAGAATCGCAATTTCTCGTTTATTCCACTCTTTATATCATTTAAAACTTCAGGTATAGGAGGAAAAGGATTTTCATTTGTATTTAGCTTAACCCAACCATCCTCTATTGGTTGTTCAACTGGTTCATAAGCGCTATATTTCTTTAGGTTTTCTCTTATCAATTTATTTAATTCCATTATTGTACCCTTTTGTAAATTTGTAGAAATTGATTACTGCAATGAATTTCTAATGCATATGATAATTTAAATATTAACGTAATGTAATTTATTATTTATCTTTTGGTTTCAAATACACTAAAGTTAAGAATTCTAAATCTCAAATTTTTTTTTTGATAAAAATTTTATATAATTGAAATTCTAAATTATTATTCTAATTCAAAACTTCGAAAACTCAATTTTTAAATTTATTAACACTATTTTATTATAAAACAAAATCATGATTAATTATATTATATAGGTGATTAAGATCGCTTCATACGCGTTAATGTTCGATGCTCGCCCTGGAGGAGAAATAATTCCAATTCGGTGGAGCAAAGACAGTTTTATGCCGGAAACTTCGATAATTGTTTTAGACGAGGGTAGTGAAAATGTATACTTATGGCATGGTGTTAAACAAGGATTGGTCGCGCGGAGAACTGCTCTTAGGCAAGCAGAATCACTTAAAGGACACGGTTATACAGTTGGGAAAAGTATAATTGGGAGAGATATTAAGGGAATAAAAGAAATCGATGCAAGGAAAGTGGGTAAAGTTCCAGAAGATACACAAATGAATGAAGAACTTCAAGAAATATTAAATAGGAAATTTACTGAACTAGATAATTATATTGTTACATTTGAAGCCGGAGCAATTAAACCAGTTGCAGTAGCAAAGCCAGAACCAAAACCAGAACCAAAAGTAGAAGCAAAATCCTCACCTACTCCTTCCGTATCAAAACTTGTTCAACCAGCAGCAACACCAGCGATTTCAAAACCTGCTACACCTGTAACAAAAAGGGAAGCAGGTTCTGAATATGATATAGCCGAACCAATGCCTTCAATTAAAACAGAAACAAAACCAGCACCAGCAATAAAAGTATCACCTGAAAGCTTAGCAACAGATGCAAAAATTGCATTTGTTTTTTCAGCGATTTTAGAACATTTTGATGATATTTGGATTTCAAAAAAACCAGATGGAAGCTTTGCCGTTGAACAAATGGATGGTCCAATATGTCAGTTTTCAATTAAAGCTTCAAAATTGAATTTTACAGCAAATAGCTTTTCAGGTGTAAATCCAGGAGTGAAGACTGCCATTCAGAAAAAATTTATTGAGCTCTCTAAACTTTTATAATTTTTTTATTATATTCTTTTTTATTATTATTAATGATTTAATAGAGTCATTTAACTTAATTTTATAAATAATATTTTGTTGTAACATGAGATTCAATAAGCTAGCAATTTTATTTTCAGAACTAGAGAGCACATCTAAAAGGCTCGAAATGATAGATATTTTATCAAGATTTTTTACTGAGATTAAAAAATCAAATGATTTTGAAGATTTAGATAAAATAATTTATCTTTTACAAGGTCAACTAGCCCCCAATATTACACAATTTCCAAAAATGGGAATTGCTGAAAAAATGATCATTGAAGCATTATCTATACACTCTGGAGTCGATCCAAAAAGAATAAAAGAAGTATTGGTAAAAAAAGGAGACATTGGAGCCGCTGCTGAGTTAATTTTGTCAAAAAAGAAGAAACAAAAATCTTTATTTGATTACAATGAAAATGATGAAAGGATAGGATCATCTTTAGAAATTTCAGAATTATATTCAGAATTAAAAAAAATTGCATTATCTGAAGGTGCGGGTTCTCATGACACAAAACTTGGAATCTTAAGAGGACTAATGAGAAAAAGCTCTCCACTAGAAACAAAGTATTTACTTCGAATTATTACATCAACATTAAGAGTAGGAGTTCAATCACCTACAATAATAGAAGGATTAGCTCTTGCTTTTACTGGAACAAAGGATAGTAAGGATTTTATTGAACGAGCATATACATTCCATCCAGATCTGGGTGAGATAGCAAAAATTTTGGCTGAAAAAGATATAGAAGAAGTTAAAAAGATAGATATTGAATATGGAACACCTATTCTTAGCATGCTTGCTTCACGAGAAGTTTATACCGAATTCATTAGTAGATTGGGTTCTCCTTTTGTTGCGGAATATAAGTTAGATGGGGAAAGGCTCCAAATTCATAAAAGAGGAGAAAATATTATTCTCTTTTCAAGACGTTTATTAGATATCTCAGATCAATATCCTGATGTCTGTCAAGTCATTAGAGAAAATATACGTACCGAAAATGTAATATTTGAAGGTGAAGTTGTAGCGATGGATGCAGTTTACGAGAAAATGCTTCCTTTTCAAGTTTTAAGTCAAAGGAGGAGAAAGTATGACATTGACGACATAGCTAAAGAAGTTCCGGTTTGTTTATATTTGTTTGATCTTTTAAAATTTGGTACTGAATCATATGTAGATAAGCCTCTTCCAGAAAGAAGAAAAATTCTTGAAGGGATTGTTCAAGAAAGGGATGAATTAAGGTTAGTTAAATCAGTGTTAATAAATTCCACAGATGAATTACTGGAGTTCTTTAATAAGGCTAGAAAAGAAGGAACAGAAGGAATAATGGCAAAATCCATTGATGAGAACTCAATTTATCAAGCGGGGAATCGTGGATATAAATGGCTTAAATTGAAAAGTTTAGAAGGAGGAAAACTAAAAGATACTATTGATGTAGTCCTTATTGGTGCTTTTTACGGAAAAGGTCGGAGAACAGGTGTCTATGGAACATATATCGGAGCAGTTTATGATTCTGAGTATGATACTTATATAGCTTTTACTCGTTTCTTTTCTGGATTAACTGATGAATTATCTGAATCTCTGACAAGTGATATGAAAAAATATGTGATAGAAAGAAAACCTAACAATGTCATCTGTGAAGACACTCCTGATGTTTGGTTGAAACCTGAAGTGGTAATGGAGATAACCGGGGATGAGATAACTGTGAGTGATAAATTTGCAAAACTAGGATATTCTATGAGATTTCCTGTTTTTTTAAGATTGCGTCCCGAAAAAAGTCCAAAAGATATAACCACTAAAGAAGAGATTAAAGAATTATATGAAACTCAATGATACATTAGTTATTTATACAATTTTAATCCATTTTCCTCTAGCCTTTTAATAAATTCAGGAATTTTCCTAAGATAATTATTAAAATTTAAATTAAGAACTTGTAATGAAGAGAGATTACCTAAAGATTTAGGTAGAAATTTTAAATTATTCCCCCATAAATTTAACTCTTCTAATGAAGAAAGTGAATCTATCCATTCCGGAATTCTTGTGAGATTATTCCAGCTTAAATCTAACTTTTTTAGAGAAGTCAAATTTTTAAATGGTTCTGGTAAGTTTGAAAGACTATTGTTTCTTAAAATTAATGTTTCTAAGGAACATAGTAAACCAATTTCATCAGGAAGGATTCTTATGTTATTATCATATAAATTTAATTCCTTAAGTGAACGTAAATCGCTTAAAAGAGAAAAATCGATTGAAATTTTATTCCCTCCCAACCCTAAAGTTTCCAAAATTTGAAGCCTTTTAATTGATTCAGGAAGAAATTTAAGTTTATTTAATCCTAATTCTAATTTAGTTAAGGATTTAAATCCTTCCATTGATTCTGGCAAATTATTTAACTTGTTTCCATGTAAATCCAGAATTTCTAATGAGCCCAAATTAGTAATTTCAAGGGGAAGAAATTTAACATTATTATGTCTTAAATCTAGAGTTTTCAGTTTATTTAATCTTCCAATTGTAATCGGAATGTCATTAATCTTATTATATTTTAAATTTAGGTATTCTAATGATTTTAAGAATCCAAAAGATTCAGGTAAACTCCTAAGATTATTATTACTAAGATCTAAATATGAAAGATGTTCAAGAGCGCCAATAGTTTTAGGTAATTTTGCTATTCTATTAATTTTTAAATCTAAATACTTTAAATACTTAAGAGTAGTAATGAACTCGGGTAATTTTCTTAAAATTTTCCATCCAAATACATTAGTACTAATTCCTGATAGATCTAAAGAGGTTACTAGACCATCACTTAAGTCATATGTAATGTCATTGAACTCCTTTTTAAAATATCTTATCAGGATATAATTACTTAATATATCTGAAAGTTGTGTATGTGTGTAATCAATTATTTTCCTAGACTTAAATGCTTCTCTTAAACTCTCATTAAACTCATAAGTATCTAAATTTTTTATTTTATCAAGTAAAAAAGATTTAGCCTTTTCACTATTTATCTTACCTATTGTGGAAATAATCGATATAAGACAAGTTACAGATGTTTCGTGCTGAAAAGCCCATTTCATTGGTTTTAAAGCTTTTTGAATAAAATTTTGTGAGATCGCTTTAATAGCACTATTTCTGACTTGTTCATGAGAATCAGATATTATAAGATTTTCAAATAAATTAAAAATTTGTTCATTTTTTGAACCAATTTCTACTAAATATTCAATACTTTCAATTCTTAGCTTTGGATCATCGAAATTATTAATTAAAGCAAATAATAGATTTATAGCCGATTGTTTCTCCAAATTTCCGTTTTTAAATTCTTTATATATGGAGCTGGGAGATATCTTCATGAAAATTTAAGTTCCTAATAAAACCTTATCAATATGTATAGAAATTTAATTTAAAATTTAAACTAATCCCGCTACAGTTATAATATCATTTGCAATTTCTTTAGGTTTAATTTCTTCAATGAAATGACCTATTTTTTCAAAAATCTTTACGTGGCTTGCAATCTGAGGTAAATTTATGAGCCATTGTTTAATTACTTCATTCTTAGCTAAAGGATCCCACTTTCCACATAATAATCTTACACCTACATTTTGTCCATTCACTCCCCATAAATTGCTTATGTTATCTTGAATGAATTGGTAAAAATCTGAAGTATCTCGGTTTCCAAGTTGAGGTTCAAAATAATTATTTCCATAACCCCACATTGGAGTTTGAAGGACTAAACGCTTTGAACTTAATACATTCAGCTTACTTTTAAATTGTCTTTTAAAAAGTTTTTGAGCAACTCTTTCATTTTTCTTGAAAATACCAATTGTATTTGTTAAAATCGAAAAGAACATTTTAATAAATAATTTGGTTATCTTCATCGGTTTCGCAAAAATCGCAAAAGCAGCAAATGCTCCCCAAAAGCGGTTAGGGATAATTTTTGGACCTCTAGCCCAATATAGCCATTTTCCAGGAAAATTTTTATAAGTTATGCCAGATGGCGGTAAAGGAAAAACAGTAGTGTTTAAAATAACTAGATTTTTCAATCTTTCAGGTTCCTTTAACAAAGCACCAATTCCGATAGGACCCCCCCAATCATGAATTACCAGAGTAATATTTCTTAAATCTAAATATTTCACCATTTGTATTAAGTTAGATGCATGATCCATACATACCATTTCATATGTTGCTTGATCTGATAATCCAAACCCAATATGATCAATTGCTACTAACCTATATGGTTTTTTTACTTGTTCAATAATATGCATAATTACTTTCCTATATGTATAAGAATTCTCAGGGTTTCCATGGACGAATAAAATTGTATTTTCTGGATTATCGCTACCATGTTTACTGTCTCTAAAAAACATTTTTTTATTAGCATCTAAACCTTCTGGAATTATAAACCAAAACCCACATCCTTCAGGGAAATAATCTCTGGGGATTTTCTTTATAGGAGTATTTCCTGGAGATTGTGATATTATTAGTTCTGAGCTCATGGAAATCAAATAAAAAAGTAATTAACAAAAAAGTTAAAAAGCTGAAGCAATAGTTTGTTTTTTTAATCCTTTTATAATGTGTTTATCTAATCCAGTATCCATCTTATTAGATTTTAATTTCGATAAAAAACTCAAAAAAGCAGAACGTTGATTGAACCTAAACTTATTCCATCTTAAATCAAATGGTTTACCAGATAATAGTTGGGTTTTATAAGGAATATCTCCTTCTGCTATTTTTTTGTTCTTTAAGTAAAGGTACTTCTTTGCAGGTTCTTCCTTAGGGTATCTATTAATCGGATCTAAGAAATTTCTGATTTTTAAATTTTTGGCACGCTTTTCTAGATTACGTGATAAAATATTTTGGATTGCTGAGGGATCACCGATTAAATCTCTGTATTTTTGATCTATTTTTCGTACTCTTCTTCGTACTACTCCATTAGGAGCAAAACGATCCATAGCTCCACACACGCTTTGAAGCACAGCGGCTTGGTGTTTGAAGAATTGAGACTTATGATCTCGCATTACAGGATTATCGGAATTCAAGCAATATTCATAACCTCTTAATATTACATCCATTTTTCTAAGAACAGAGGGTCCCCAAGTCTTGTATATTAAATCATATCCGTATTCTGTTAAATTTAATGTTTCATGGATTTCTAACGCAACATTTTCTTGGGACCCACTCCAGAAGTGCACATCTTCCCAAGGAACATCTCTTATACGCCCACTTTTTTTCATTTTGTTATATAATACCGTACCAGGAAAAGGAGATAACCGAGTTAGTTGTTCATACGTTGGATAACACGCTACAAAATAATTAAGATCTTCATATATATTTGAATGATCATGAAAATCCCAACCACATATCCAAGCTCCAATAGTGCGTATGCCCATATTATGAAGGTTATTAAAAACTTCTCGAGCATCTGCTTCTTTGACTTTCGTATAGCCGTGTTCTCCAGCAAATTTAGATTCTACTCCTATAAAAATTGCCCCAATTCCAATTTCCGAAATAGCATCCCATCCATATTTATCAGCAAAATTCCAAATATGATCTACTGATCCAAATGCAAACCAATCCAAAGACTCCACTACTTCTGGATTACTTTCCCAATATTCTTTGGTTTTTATTAAATATTCAGGATATCGGAAATGATCCTCTTCAATCACAAAAATTTGGCTTACATCTGGAAAATATTTGTGATAGAGATGCATATGTTTTATTAATTCTTCTGGAGAAAGCATTTGTATCCGTTTATAACCAAACATTTCAGTAGTAGAACAAAAATCGCAAGCCCCAGGACATCCTAAACCAGACACTAAAAAACCAATAGTACCTCTAGGATATTTATCGATAAACCAAAGAGATCCACCACATTTAGGCATAAGTTTTTGTTCAATTGGGCGATCAGCGTCTTCACCAAGAAGGTTACGAAGAAATTTCACACCCTCTCCTTTTACTGCATAATCTACATATTTTTTTTGAGTTTCTTCATCGTATTTTGCCTTAAATGCTTGTGCCCCATATGAACCTAATAAAATTGTAGTATCGGGTGAATTTTCTCGGACATATTCACACATTTTTAATACATTATCCAAATGTACTGGGAAGCAACTAATTCCAATATAATCATATCCTTTATCAACTTCCTTTGTAAAATGCTTCCACCTTGGGTATTCAAGGAGAGTTGATGGTGTATTGATATTTTGTGCTAAGATATGGTTTCCAAAGCAATGAGTATGAGAAATAATTGTAAAAATATCATCACCATGTGTGAAACGTTGTCCTGTAGCATCAGTTAAAGAATCATTAGCTGGAAGGGTTGGATATGGATATGTAGGTGTGGTTAATAAAATACGTTTATCGCTCATTTTAAGCTTTAAATGATTTGAATTTTAAGTTAAGTTATAATTAGGTTAAAACATATATATAAATATTGTGTATTACACAACAATTGATCAGAAAATGTAACTTAATTTAGTCATCATTATGAAATCAACAAAAAAAAATGATTATAAATCTAAAATATTAGAGACTTTAGATGATTCTCCTTCTGGATTAACTATTACTGACTTATCTGAAAAAACAGGAGCGCATCGTAATACTGTATCCACTCATCTTAGATCATTAGAAAATGAGAATTTAGTATCTAAAAAAGAAATTGGTTCAGCTCATCTGTATTTTAGTAAGAAACGAGAATATTTAAGCAAAGCTTTGGTCAATTCATTTCTTAAAGCACTTTTATCTTCAATTAGAAATAAGTTTCCGGATATGGAACCTGTCTGTAAAGAAGTAGGTCATGAAATTCTTAAGAAGTTTGAATTTCCTATTAGTGATGCATATATTGAAGAATTTAAAAGAGCCAGAAGTACTAATGATCCAATAGCACAGTTAAAACTGTTTCAACGGTTTTATAACTCTTACGATTTTTTTCAAGATGATATTACTATTTCTGTACAGGAACTTACTCAAAAGAAAGCGGTGTTTCGATTGAGTAATTCAGAGTATTTAAAAGATAATGAAGATTTTGTCTATTTCTTTTATATTGCCTGTGGGATCACTGAAGCAATATATTTACTTAATCTTAATAAAAAAGTTGAATGTAATATAGAAATAATTCACACTTCAAAAAATATCAAAGATTCATTTATTGATATTTCTTTAGAATTTCTATAATTATTTATAAAGATAGTTCTAATCCAAGTGTCTTAATTTTTTCTTTAGTTGGATTTCCTGAAACTTTATCCCATCCTCGCTCATCATAGTAGTCATCAAGTAATTGGTAAGCAATTTCTGATGTGATTTGTGTTTCTCCAAAAAAATCTAGTAATTCAAATGTATTTGTACCATATTTTAAAGGTTTGAACCAATCTTCAGGAAACTTATCATCTTTCCGAGAAAATCCTTCTTTCATATTCAATAATTTTAATAGATTCCATGTCCTCTCAGCAGCAATCCGTAAGTCTTCAGTATTTATGTTTAGCCCTGTAGTTGCATTGTAAAATTCAGTAACAGATGCTAGACTATAGAAGCGATTCACCTGAGCTCGAGCACATAATCCTAAAGAAGTTAAAACCGTATACCAATCTTCAGCATACCGAGTTAATCGTCCAATATTTAACATCATTTTTCGTACTGGTGGGTTAAACAATCTCTCGAAAGCACTGGGTGGAATACCCATTCTATTAAAGTGTGATTTGAATTTGTCCATTGATGATGCAGCCCCAATATAGGTAGGAGAACCCCCAGAAGCCACATGAGCTCCTTTTGGATTAACAATTTGTTCGAATTCCATTGTACCAAGATGTAATAAACGAGGTTCAAAAACAATATCCAAGCCTTTTACATGTAGCAAATTTTCGCCGTTTGCATCATATTTTTTAACCAAATCATAAATTCCATTGGCTAGAATATCTCCAAATTCCTTTCTATTGGTAATTATTTCAATTAATTGGAGTAGACAATTAATATCTGTATTCCATTCTATTCCTGTATTATTTTTATCTAAAATTCCCTTCTTGCTTAACTTGGTACAATATTCTAAAAGAAACACTACCATCATATAGTCAAGTCCATATTGATTGCATTTCTCATGAGCCAAAATAGCTTCATGATTATATTTCAAACCTTCAAGATCAGCAAACATTAGAAATGGATTTATAATTGAAGTCGCATAATGTACTGATTTCTCTGAATCACCTTCTTTTAATTCTAAAATATCTTTATCCCCCATTGGACATGAGGGGCATGCAAGTCGTTTCCTTTTTAGATTCTTCAAATAAACTCGTTCACTACATTGTTTTGCTTTATGATCTTGTCCAGAAGCTTTAAAAAGGAACCCAATAGGAAGAGATCTTAGCATACCTAATTGGTGCCAAGAAGTTCTATGAGGATAGTTTTTTATACGTTCAAATAGCTTATTAAAGAGGTAAATAAACTTTTTAGGTTCAGAGATATTAAGTCCTTTTGTTCCCTTTGCGATAATTGCTTTCAAGTTTTTTGATCCCATAATAGCTCCTAATCCACCACGACCTAGTGATGCTATTTTGTCGATTAGAGCTAATGAATTAAATACAGTTTTTTCACCCGCTTGTCCTATTACTATGGTTCCACAGGAATTGTATTTCCTATTCAGTGCGTCATGGACCTCTATAATATTTCTACCCCATAACTTCTGAGCATTGCAGATTTCAATATGATCATCTAAAATGAGTAAGTAAGATGGCTTATCTGCTTTTCCAGAGATAATTATATGGTCATATCCTGCTTGTTTTAAATTAAATCCAAAACTCATACTACCACAGGAATGAGTAATAGCTTCTGTTGTTGGATATTTACTTGTAGCAACTAAACGTGAAGATCCTGGAGTTATGGTACCTACCAATGGACCTGCTCCAATTATAATAGGATTTTCAGGTGAAAGAGGGTCCATTTTTGGTTTAATGAGATCAGATGCAATTTTAGTGTTAATACCAATCCCCCCAATAAATCGGTTTATTGTATGAAGATTTAAATTACTTATATGAATATTATTGGTGGATAAATCTATATTGATTACACTTCCTGTATAACCTTTCCATTCTTTCATTTAATCCCCTCCTCTATTAATAATGCTCCATAGAGACAATGGTTAGCACATTGCCCACAATTAGTGCAAGAATCTAAGAATATGATTTTAGGGTTTAAACTATGGCTATTTTCAATTTTGATATTGGATTTTGAGGGATCAAATATCTTATAATGAGTATATGAACACCATAAATTACAGATTATACATCCTGTGCATTTCTCCTCGTTGATTTTTATCTCAATACTGCTTTTTCTTGTCATTTTATCTTAATACAAATTATTTTTTTTCAAATTTTTATATTTAGATCTACTTTTCTTTCAAATTCTATTAAGAATTGTGGTAATTGTTCGAATCTGTTAAAACTGATATCTAAGGTTTTTAGATTTGATAATTTGATAATAGATTTAGGAAGTGAACTAAGACGATTTCCCCAAAGATTTAGTTCTTCTATTGCAGTAAGTTCACCAATCCATTCTGGAAGATAAGAAAAGTTATTCCAGCTCAAATTAAGCTTTTTTAAGCTTTTTAGATTTTTTATTGACTCCGGTAATTGAGATAATTGATTATTTCTTAAAATTAATATTTCTAAGCAAGAAAGCATACCAATTGAATTAGGTAACTTATCAATTTTATTATCATATAAATCCAATTCTTTTAATGAATGAAATAGAGATATCCATTTAGGAAGTCTTTTCAACTTATTCCCACTCATACCTAGTCTCTCTAATGAATTAAGGGATTTTATTTTTTGTGGGATTTCTAAAAAATTATTCCAGCCTAATTCTAATTCTTTAATTGAATTATTTAATTCAAAATCAATTGAATCTAACTTATTTCCATGTAAATTTAAAATCTTAAGATTCTTAAATGATTTGATTGCTTTGGGGATATGAGTTAACATATTATTTCTTATGTTCAAAGTCTGGATTGATTTTGAACTACTAAGAGAATCAGGGAGATCGCGTAATCTATTAGATTTTAAATTAAGATTCTTTAGTGATTTTAATTTACATATTGAATTTGGAAGATTATATATTTTATTGTAGCTTAAGTCTAAAGATATTAGTGAATCTGATTCAACTGAAATTTCTTTAAGTTCTGAGAGATTATTAAATCTCATGTCGAGTTCTTCTATATACTTCAGAGAGTGTACTAAATCAAGGAAATTTGAAATTGAAATTCCTTGGGGATCAACGTTTGTTAAATCTAATTTTATAATATAACCTAATTCATTGAATTCATATTTTATATAGCCGTATTTACTCTTTAAAGATTTAATGAAATAGTAGTTTATTAAAAGATTCGCAAGAACTTGAATACTAAGACTCTCTATTTCTTTATTTTGGAAAACCAAACCCAAATTATACTTATTTTCTTGCTGATAGAAGTATTTTAGCTTATCAATGATTATTGCTTTGGATTTTATATTATTAATTTTTGATAGAGTTAATATGATTGTAACAAGGCACATTATTGCATTCTCATGTTCAAGAGCCCATTTCATAGGATCTAATGCTTTATCTAAGAAATGATATTGAATTAATGAAGCTGCTTTATTTCTTATAATTTCATTGGAATCTGAGATTAATAGATTCTCTAAAAGTACAAAAGTTTTATCATCTTTAGCCTGAATTTTTTCTAAGACTCCAATACTCTCTAATCTGGTTGAGAAATCATCGGTATTTTCAATTAAGGTAATTAATAAATCAAGAGCTGAAGAATAATCTAAATTTTTTTTTTTTAAATCCTTATAAATTGATTTTGGAGTTAAGGACATAGATTAAACATTTGTTTCATGTATATTTTCTTACACTCTTTCAATAACCATCCCACCTAGTCGAATAGGACCGCCAGTAGCGTTATATATTTTTTCTGCTTTTCTTAGTTTTGACTCGCTATGTGAATATATTCTAAATACTAATTCTCCCTCTTTCACTTTAGCTCCTTGTTTTTTAATTATTTCTACACCTGAAGTCTTGGAGCTAGGACATCCCGCTGTTTTTGCTATTTGATTTATTATTGAATTGTTTACTTCCACTATATATCCTTCTTTAGAACTGAAAAATTGCTTGACATAGGGACCTAATTTTATATCCTCAGGTCTTATCTCTGGATCTCCACCTTGGGCACTAATTATTTTTTTCATTTTATCATATGCTTTCCCAGATCGCAGTATCTCTTTTGCCATAGCCTGCCCCATACCCTTTTGAGCTTTACCGCTCATTTCTAAAATCATTCCTGCTAA
This sequence comes from Candidatus Hermodarchaeota archaeon, assembly GCA_048885765.1. Lineage (GTDB taxonomy): Archaea > Asgardarchaeota > Lokiarchaeia > Sigyniarchaeales > SOKP01 > Loki-b32. The sequence continues at coordinate 17,767 of JBHLLI010000027.1, read as the reverse complement.
ATCTGTAGATTTTTCTATTAAAGAATTAGGTCCAGACGAGTAATCACGTAATAGAGTAAGTGCTTCTTTAGCTTCCAAAGCAGGACCTACAGCATGACCGATAGGTTGATGAGCTAATGTGAGCGCACATTCGGCTTCAATTCCAACATTGGCTGCAATTTCTTTAAATAGATACGCAAATTGTTTTCCTTTTTCAGGTGATGGAAATTTAGTTCCCTCTCCTACAGGTATATCAAGTACAAGCTTTTTTACTCCTAATGAAAGTTTTTTTGTTAGGATAGAAGGGATCATAAGACCAATAGGGTCCATATGTAATGGTCTTTCAATTTCTATTAATATATTATCTGCTGGGGCAGTTTCAAGAGCTCCACCCCAGATTATACATGCATTTTCTTCTGCTACAATTTTGTTTAGTTCTTCTGGTGTGAAAGCGACGGGAGCTAACACTTCCATAGAATCTGCTGTACCTGAAGGTGAAGTTATAGCTCTCGTTGAGGATTTTGGTATAGTTAAACCAGCAGCAGCCACAATTGGCACTATAATTAAAGAAACCTTATTCCCGGGAACCCCACCAGTACTGTGCTTATCGTAAACGTCCATTCCAAAGTAAAAAATCTCTCCACTACGTGTTTCTGATAAGGTCAAAGCAGTCATTTCCTCATTATCCATTCCGTTAATCGAAACTCCAGTAATGAATGCTGCTAAATCTATTCGTGATAGAGATCCAGACACTGCATCTGAGATGATTCCATTTATTTCTTCACTGGATAATTTTAATCCTTTTATTTTTTTTTGTATAAATTTAAATGAATCGGGGGGATCAGCAGGTTTTACTGAAACTACTGTTTCATTTGTTAAATCTTTTTTTTCTCTTATTAGGTTTCGAAAAACTCCAATTTCTCCCGGTTTAACAATGGTACCCAAATAATCAATTTGAATAATAGCAACCCAATATTTTTCTTCAATAGATTTTGACTTTATATTTTTTACAAAGACACGTTCTCCTGCCTTTTGTCCTAATTCTAGGGCATCATTGATATTTAAGACAATATCCTTAGCATTGCCAGTTTCAAAATTGATTTCTTTAACTTTTAACTTCATTAATTTATCGCTCTTTTCTTTTTAAGATAGAGATATATATTACATATAAAATTTATAATTTTATTGAAAGCGGGAACTCTTTAATTTCTCCAATTTGGTTTTGGTCTGGATCTTTGAACATAGTTTTTATCTTTATAGTATAATCTCCTGCTTCAAGAGGTTTAAGATTAATCTCCCATTTCATATTTTCGTTTGTTCTAAGCGAATATATTTGTTTTTTTAAAGTACCTCTCATAACTTTAAGTTTTTCGGGAAATTCTATTTCTATGTTAAGATCTAAAGCTTCTCCTTCACTTTTATTTTCTATAAGGATCTCTAACGGAAAAGATTGACCAATTAACGGAGGTCTCAGGTTTTTCATAGAAATTTCTAATGTTGGAGGGGGAGAGATTAGCGTTGGATGCAATAATTCAACATATTCATAGAAAAATTTTAGATTCCCATTAATTTCTGATGTTAACGTGACTGGGCCAATAATTGGGTCCTCCATTTGAAAATGTGGTTTAACTAGTAAAGTTATTTGATAAGTATTACCTGGTGTAAGAATAATAGGCAAATCTGGTTTTTTATGAAAAGTAAAATTATCTGTAAGTTGGATTCCGATTTTTGTAATTTTTAGTTCATTTATTTTAAAATTATAAAAGGAGTTTTCCGTAATCTCTTTTAGAGGATTTGTATCAATATCCAATGTCAATGTTATTATATCGTTAGTTGTGTATAAATCTTTATCCAAAGTCAATTTAGTGATTAATAAAACAATAGTATTAGCAATTGCAATAGCCGATTTAGCTAGATTCGTTTCACCCGCGTAGAGATTTAAATTATTAAAATTTGTTTCAATTTTTTTAATATAGTTCTTCTTTTTATCTTTTATAGCTACAGTTATATCTTTAACTAATCGAATTAAGCCACTCTCTTTAAAGTAGCTATCATCAACGTAATTTTTAATTTTTTTAATGACATTTAATCCTTCTTCATGCTTTCCTTCAACAAACAAACATAAGAAAGATAAGGATGAGACAACTACAAAAAAGTGATTTTTATCTGAATCATTGCGTAAGCTAGGAATATAATTAAGTGATTCCTTAAAGAATTGATTCGCTTCAGAAAAATTATTAGTAAGAAGAGACGCATTTCCAGCATTTCGTAAAAATTCTAAACCACTTAAATATTTATCTTCATTAATAGCACTCTTAGCAGCATTAAAAAAGCAAACTTTGGCAGTTTCATAATTCCCTAATTTTAAGAAGTTATTTCCAACAGTATTATATAATTTAGCAGCCCGTTTATATTGCATTGCTTCATATAATTGTTCAGCTTTAGCTAATTGTTTTTCAGGATCTTTTCCCATCTAAAATTCACATCAGACATAGTTAATAATAAATATGAAAATAATTTTTAAAATAAAAAGTTAAAAGAAAGACAGAAAATATTTCTAAAAAATTAAAAATATAAAATTCCGAAACCTTCACAAGGTTAGTCCCAATTCAACTAAAATTTGTTTGAAAAGATCATTCTACTCGGTTTTATTCTTTTTTGATTCCTTTTTCTCTTCTTTGGAAGAATTAGAATCTTTTAAAGGATTGCTACCCAAGTTTTTGATTGTCTCTGAAATACGAGTTGCTTCAGCTTGAAAACGCTGACCTTCAGCGGCACTGCAGTGAAACATTTGGATTCTTTCAGGTGAAATTCCTACTGTTTTTAATATTTCCTTTGTATAACTTACATTCCTTTCAGCAACCAAATTACCTGTTTCATAATCGCATTCACCTTGGTATCAAGCTCCAATGACAATACCATCAGCACCTTTACCTATGGCACGCATCATTAAAGAGGGTGTAACCCTTCCAGAACAATTAATTCGAACAGGTCTTAGTGTGGCAGGATATTGGGCTCGAATTGTACCCGCCATATCTCCTGCTCCATATCCTCATTTCCAACAAAGGAATGCTAAAATTTTTATATCTCCATTTGAAGTCTCAGTTATATTATTCACCTCTCTAAATTTCCTCCAAAATTGCGTCTATTTGTTTTTCATATTGAGGTTCTCTGTAATATCTTAGGGTTATTGCTTCTGAAGGACAATTAGCTAAACATGTTCCACATCCCCTGCATAATATCTCATTCACTTCTGCTCCATCATCTCCTAAAGTTATAGCATCATAGGGGCAATTTAATTCACATAAACCGCATTTAGCGCATCGTTCTTTATTAACAGCAGCCCTAATCAGTAAAATCCGGTATTTATCTTTACCCATTAGTCTAGCGAGTGAAGATGCTGCTGCTCTACCTTGAGATATAGACTCAACTATAGATTTTGGACCTTGACTGACTCCTGCAAGTACGATTCCTGGTATTTTAGTATCGATAGGATTTAATCGAGCATGAAATTCTTTAAAGAACCCATCTTGACTTGTTTCTAATTTAAGCATTTTTTCAATCTTGTTAACTCCAATAGCAGGTACCATTGAAGCTGAAAGTACAACCAAATCAAATTCGAGTTCCTTTAAACCAGTTGATCCGAGAGTATTTTGCATGATTATTTTCAGATTATGTGTTTCAGGATCTTCTTTAATCCTACTTATATTTGTCCTTATGTATTTAATACCTTCTTTTCTTGAAAGTGTGAAATACTCTTCATAATCTTTACCAGCAGCTCGCATATCCATATACGCAACTGTGATATCCGCCTCGGGATAATGTTGTTTTATTAATTTACTATTTTTTATTGATATCATACAACATACTCCAGCACTACAGTAAGTATTCATGTTCAGATCTCTAGAACCTACACATTGAATGAACAATATTCTCTTTGGTTCTTTTCCATCCGAAGGTCTTGCTAAATGTCCTATTGTAGGACCATTTGGAGCCAACATTCTTTCAAGTTTTAACTGAGTTATTACATTAGGATATTTATTATATCCTAAGTAACCCGTAGGTGGTTCAAATTCATCCCAACCAGTTGCAACTATAATTGATCCAACTTCAACCTCGACTATTTCATCTTTTTGATCAAAATCAATCGCATCTACTTCACAAGCAGCTTTGCATAACTCACATTTTATACAGCGGTCCATATCAATTTGAGCTAATGATGGAACTGCTTGTGCAAACGCAACATAAATAGCTTTCCTGGAATCCATACCCTCGTTGAATTCATTGTATCCAAATGCGGGACACACTTCAAAACATGCACCACACCCATTACAATCGTTAGTTACATAACGAGCTCTTTTTCTTATCTTTACTTTAAAATTACCGACAAATCCAGAGACCCCATCAACTTCACTATATGTATATAAATTTAAACCTGGAGTTCTTGCTGCTTGTAACATCACAGGTCCTAATATTCATATACTACAATCATCAGTAGGAAATGTTCGATCTAATTTGGCCATTTTGCCTCCTATTGTAGGACTTGTTTCTACGAGATGTACTTCAAACCCTTCCTCAGCAAGATCAATCCCTGCTGATAGACCTGCAACACCACCACCAATAATTAATGCCTTTTTTGTTATATCAACTTCTTTAACTAGAATCTTTTCTAAAACAGATGCTCTAGCGACAGCAGATCGGATTATATCTTCCGCAACCTTTTGAGCACCAGGTACATCTTTTTTATGGACAAAACTAGAATGTTCGCGAATATTGGCAAACTCTAAATAGGATTCATCAATACCCATTGATGCTAACACACTTTTGAAGACAGGTTCGTGAGTTTTAGGAGTACATGACCCTACAACTAATCTATTAGCTTTACTCTCAAGCATCTTTTCTTTTATAAATTCAGCGCCAGGTTCGGTTCAGAGACTTATATAATCCACTACTTCTACAACATTGGGAAGTTTCTTTGAATATTCAGCTAAAGCTTTTGTATCCAAAACACCTGCAATATTTATACCTCATTGGCAAATGAATACTGCGATGCGAGGCGTATCGTCTTCATTTTCTGCAATCCTAACCGTGTCATCTTTAGTTTCTACCATTGCATATTACCTTTCTTTTTTTCCTTGGTTTTTTCCTCCAAATTATTTATTCTAATATTGATGAAAATTATTTGATATAATCTATGTAAATAAATTTAAATCAAAAATGTTTCTTATATCTTTTATAATATTATCAGTTAAAAATCATATTATAATAAATTTAATTTTAAAAAAATAAAACTCCTTTAAACTAAAAAGTGATTATTATGCTTTTTCAATTTCCTTCAATTGAAGAACTGATACCGATTATTATTGCTGTTTGTTTACTTGTTGGAGATATTTTTATTCTAAAGATTGGTTTGTCCATAACAAGAGCTCAAGAAAAAACTAGTTTTAAATGGGTTGCTGGCAGTTTTGGTATTCAGTTTGCATTAATATTTTTTATTAGCACACCGATGATTTTGGGGGGTTGGACAGAGCAATATACTACAGGAGGGCCCCCAATTGCCCTGATATTTCTTACAGTAGTTTTTTGTACATTTATTGATTTACATATCATAAATATTCTTCATAAAGTTGGAATGGTGAGGTCTTTAATTATAGCGATGCTGATTTTGGGTCCAGTTACTTACGCGATGTACATTTTAGGGTCAAATTTAGGAAGCCTTCTTGGATAGAGTAGATATTTACCTAAATCCCAATCTGTTTATTGATATTATTATTCATATCTATGATTTCATCTCTAGCGGCTTTCCCAAATTCATCTGACGAGTAATCTTTACTTTTTGTATATGCAAAAATTATTCCTCTTGAGGAATTTACAAGACCTCCTAAGCCATTCTTATAAAAACCGTCTTTAATATCTTTCGCCTGTGCACCTTGAGCACCATAACCAGGGATTAAGATAAAAGAATTTTTCACCACTTCACGAATCCTTTTTAACTCCTGTGGGTAGGTTGCTCCAACCACAGCCCCAACATTTGTAAAATCAGAAAATTTTAGTAAATTTTGACTCCATTTATAGATTAATTCTGCCATTATGAGATAATTCCTTTTTAAAAGTTGCCCTTTAACTTCAAATTCTGTTTTATCTTGAGAAACATCTTCTAACCTTATACTAAACAAATCTTGAAAATCCATACTACTCGGATTGGATGTTTTTGCAAGTACAAACACTCCTTTTTCTTTGAAATCTAAAAACGGCTTAACTCCATCAATTCCTAAATAACCATTAACTGTACATGCATCAGCATTAAGATTTTTAAATATATTATAAGCATAAGCTTCCGATGTGCTTCCAATATCATTACGTTTAGCATCTAATATTACTAATAAACCATATTTATGAGCAAATTTAATTGTTTCCTTTAAAGCGCCTATAGCTTCATATTTTTCATAAAAAGCAATTTGAGGCTTAATAACTGGTATTAAATCATATGAATTTTCTATTAGGATTTTGTTAAATTCAAGAATAATTTTGTTTGGGTTTTCTAATTCATGGATTAGATATTGAGGAATTTCCCCTTCTTTATCCATTCTAGGATCAAGTCCCATAGAAATAACTGACTTTTTCTCTTTAATAATTCGAATTAGATCCTCAATAAAGTTCATAATAGTTAGACTTAATTTTGTCTTTTTTAATTAATATTAACGATACATTTAGTAATTGTTGGTGGAGAATGATCCAAATTTTAGAAATTTTTGATAATGGACTCAATTCCAATTTTACTTTTAATCTGCTTGTTATATGAATAATTTTTTAAGAATTTGAATTTGATGTTTTCTTTTCTTTAAATTCTTTATTCTCTATATCCAATTAAATAAGGGAGTTGTAAAAAACAAAAGCAAAAATCAAGGAATTGCGAAAATTTAAAGTCCAAATTTAAACCCTTAACGAGCCACGGAACCCTCTAACGCTATAAAAAGAGGGGGCACTGTTATGATACACGAAAACATGATCGTAGCGTCGATCACCAAAGATGGCACCACCGAGTTTTCTAATATCAGAAGGAGTTTTCAACCAGCTCGATGTCTTCGTATCGAAATTTCCAAGTTTCTGCAACTCCCGATATTGTTCTTCCGTTAAAATCTCAATACCCATGGTAGCTGCCATATCAATAGCGTTACCTTTTGGATGCACCCCTTTCTTCTCCCTCGCCTCTTGTCCTTCACGGTCGTAACAAATATTTCTACGGCCATTAGGACTTTCCGCGGAACAACAATAGAAAACATATTCATCTGTTTTTTTATCACGACCAACAACATCCGGTTCACCGCCAGTTCGTTCCATTTCATTGAGTGACCATAGTTTTTCAGTATTAGCTTCCAACTTTGCTTGTACTTTAGCCCATTCAAGATCTTTATGGCGGTTTGGATTTTTGTCAAAACGGGCTTTCAATGCTTTGAGTAGTTCTTCACGTTTTTCTGGTGACAATTCTTTTTTGAATGCAGTATTTGATGGCTTTTGCATAATCATAATATTTATACTGCATTTATAAAATTATTTTTTAAATTTCATAAAATATATTATTTTTCATCAAAATCATTCCCCAGTTCATCAATGATCTTATAAATTTCATCTATAATCTCATCTAAATCAACAGTTTTTTGTTCCTCAGAGATCATATTCCTAACTGTTACCTTTCTTTCTGAGAGTTCTTCAGGTCCTATAATTAATACTATGGTAACTCCTAATTCATTCGCTCTTTTTATCTGATTCTTTAGATTCTTAAATCTATAATCTATCATACAGGGAAAATCTTCATCTCGAATAATCCTAGCAATTTCAAAAGCATAAGTAGAGAGATCTTCGCTTACTGCCGCGATAAATATGGTATCGCTGTAATCTTTCTCTTTAATTTCTTCGGGAATTAGATTATAGGTTTGTAAAAATAACGAAAGTGTATAAACACCCATTCCAAATCCAGTACCAGTTATTTTTTCATCCGAAAATATCGATAATAAATCATCATAACGCCCTCCACCAAAAATACTTCTTATATTTTCTTTTCCAGTATCAAATACTTCATAAATAATACCTGTGTAGTAGTCAAGCCCCCTTACAGTACCAGAAGAAAAAGTACAATAATTCGATATATTTACTTCATTGATAAGGCGTTCAAAATTAATTATTTCAATATAACCATCAGATTTATAAAATTCTTCTGGGATTTCATCAAATTTATTTAATAATTCTTTAACTTTATTTGTTTCTTTCAATTTAAAAATTCCTTGGGCAATAAATTCATCTTGAAATTTGTCAATTACATACTTTTCAAACTCCGACTCTTCCATTTTGCCTGATTTATCTAAAATTTTGTAAACAAGAGGTAGTTTATCTTCGCTAAGTTTTAGGATAATCTTACAAACCGAATCCATAAATCTCCGGCTATTATAGTAGATTTGAAATTGGCGAGAAGTGGCACCAAATTCAGTAAAAATATCTACAATTATATTGAATATTTCTAGATCTGCATAAAGACTCTCTTCACCTAAAATATCAACATTGGGTTGTTTAAACGCCCTTCTTCGCCCCCTTTGTGGTCTCTCATATCTAAAGCACGTTGGAACTGAAAACCATCTAATTGGCTTTTTTAATTCTTGACTCCTTGCTGCAACCATACGAGCTAAAGAAGGAGTTAGTTCAGGAATTAAAATAAGTCTTTCACCTTCTTTTTTTTCTACAATAAATGATTGTTCATTAACTAATTCATCAGAAGATTTAGCAGCAAATATTTCTATAGGTTCTAATTGTGGGGTTTCATATTCCTCATATGAATATCTTTCTACTACATCTCTTATAGTTTCAATTATCCAATTTACTTCACGTAGTTCTGGAGGATAATAATCATCCATTCCTCTAAGGGGTTCTTTTGAAAACTTCTTTGACATGAAATCACATTTACTTTTTTTATTGCAAACTAAATCTTAAAAAGTAAGTTAGCAAATATTTTTTTCGATTCAACAATAAGCTTTTTCTAATTTACCATATGTAAATAAATAATATTTTAATTGAATTTTATTTGTGATTTACTTCATTAATAGGAGAGAATTGAATGTCAAATGATAACTTTTATAACGAAATTTCAAATGCAATTGTAAACCTTGAGGAAGAAAAAGCTATCAAATATGCAAATAGAGCCATAAATGAAAATTTAAATTTAATTGAGGTCATAGAAAAAGGTTTTGCTGTTGGAATTCGCACAATTGGAGAATTATGGGAAGATGGTGAATATTTCTTACCAGAACTAATGCGAGGTGCCCAAATAATGCAAAATTGTTTGGATCTTCTCATACCCCATCTTCAAACCACCTCAGAACAAATTTCTCGTGGTAAAGTAGTTATAGCCACCATCGAAGGGGATATTCATTCAATTGGAAAAACAATTGTAGGCACAATGTTAAGAGCCTATGGATATGAAGTTTATGATTTAGGAGCTGATGTTCCTGTCGATAAAATTGTAGAAGAAGCTATTAAAAAAGACGCAGATATCATTGGAGTTTCTGCTTTATTAACAACCACAATGACAGGTCAGAAGAAGGTTATTGAGCTTTTAAAAAAGAAAAATTTATCTAACAAATTCAAAGTGATTCTCGGTGGTGCACCTGTAACACATTCTTGGGTGGAAGATTGTAAAGCGGATGGTTTTGCTGAAAATGCAATAGATGCCGTTAAATTGGTTAAATCTCTTTTAGGTAAATAGAAAGGGTTTTTTATAGAGGTAATTAATATGTTGTTCCAAGATTGGTTAAAAGATGAATCAAAAGTTATACTTTTCGATGGAGGATTTGGAAGTGAATTAATTAAAAGAGGATTAAAATCAGGAAAAATCCCTGATATCTTGAATATTGAAGAACCAAAGGTTATATCTGAAATCCATCAATCTTATTATAAAGCTGGTTCAGATATGTGTCAAACCAATACTTTTGGTTCGACTCCCTTAAATTTATCACACCACAATCTCGAAAATCGAATAGAAGATGTTATCAAGAATGCTATAAATAATATTAAAGAAGTTTGCCCTTCAGGTCGCTTAATTGTTGGAGATATTGGCCCAACAGGCGAATTTAGGCCACCAGTAGGAAATGCTTCAAGTGATCAATGGTATTCAAGTTTTTCAACTCAAGCAAAATTATTAGAAGGAGGAGTTGACCTTTGGCATATTGAGACAATTTCAGATCTAGAAGAGATGTTGGCTGCAATTAAAGCAGTACGAGATGTTTCTAAAAAACCCTTGATTGCCTCAATCACGTATAAAAAGACGAAAAGAGGATTCTTTACAATTATGGGGGATTCATTAGAGAAATGTATAGAAACCTTGAATCGTGAAAACGTAGATGTGATTGGAGCAAATTGTACATTAGGATCAAATGATATGCTTGAGTTATTAAAACTAGCTAAAAATTATACTAGTAAACCCTTTTCTGTTAAACCAAATGCAGGTCAACCCATTGTTGAAGAGGGTAAAACTTATTATAATCAACCTGTAGAAGAATTCGCTAGTGATATACGTGAAATGATTGAACTTGGAGCTAAGATAGTTGGAGGTTGTTGTGGAACATCACCAAAAACAATAATGTCTATTAGAAAGATTATTGATTCAATTTAAAAATAAAAAATGTATGTGAAGGTAATAATGACAATTATTAGGCCAAAGATAAAAGTATTAGATGATAATCATAAACAAAAGGTTTTAGAAGAAGCTAAGATGATTCTCGAGACTCAAGGAGTTTTTATAGAGAATCATGAAGCAATTGAAATGTTTAATAAACATGATATTAATCATGAAGGTTTGCGTTATTATGTCCCACCCGATTTGATAGATAAATGTTTGGGAACTGTACCGAATGAAATCACTCTTTACGACCGAGAGGGAAATAAACATACTACTTTGAAGGGAGATAACATTAATTATGATCCAGGATCAGCAGCAATTTTTATACTGGATGAGGAAACAGGAGATATTAGGGAGGGATTATCCAAAGATTTCATAAGATTCTCTAAAATTGTAGAACAGTTAAATTATATTGATGCTCAAAGTACTGCCTTGATCTATAATGATGTGCCAAAAGATGCTCAAGATTGGCATAGATTGTATCTTGCATTATCAAATTGTTATAAACCTGTTGTAACCGGAACTTTTCGTAAAGAAAGTTTCTCTATAATGCGCGAAATTCTACTAGCATGTAGATTATCTGAAGATGATTTAGCAAAAAAACCACTTGCTATTTTTGATGCGTGTCCTAGTCCACCTTTAAAATGGTCTGATCTTACAACTCAGTCGTTAATAGATGCCGCAAAAAGTATGATCCCTTCTGAATTTGTTTCAATGCCATTAGCAGGAGCAAGTGCTCCAATTACTCTAATTGGATCTATAACTCAACACTGTGCAGAATGTCTAGCAGGAGTCGTAATTGCTCAACTTACTAAACCAGGAGCACCATTGATATGGGGAGGTTCTCCCGCAGTATTTGATATGAAACACGGAACAACTCCAATGGGTGCTATAGAAACGATGATGATAAATCTTGGAGATGTTGAGATGGGGAAATTCTTGAATTTACCAACACATGCATATATGTCACTTAGTGATTCTAAAATTCCTGATAATCAAGCAGGTTTTGAAGCGGGGATGGGAGCTATATTAGCAGGATTAGCAGGTATTAATATGATTTCTGGTCCTGGAATGCTTGATTTTGAATCAACTCAAAGTGTTGAAAAGTTAATTATTGATAATGAAATAATAGGGATGGTTAAAAGATTAATACAAGGGATTGAAGATCGTGGTTCTCCTTTTGCTTCAGAGATATTAAAAGATTATGAGGGTACTCAAGAATTACTGTCTCATCCATCAACCTTAGAGTTCTTCAGAAAAGAATTATTTTTTCCAAGTCCAATTGTAGATAGAATGACACGTGATTCATGGAAAGCAAATGGCTCAAAATCAGCAAGAGGTAGAGCTAAAGAGGAAGCAATTAAGTTATTGAAGAAGAACCCGGTTAAACCGATTAATGACAATTTATTAAAAGAATTAGATAAGATTGTTCAATTAGAATTAAAACAATAACTACCTCTCTTTGCCTTAAAATAAATTTTTAAATAATTAACCAGTTGAATATTTAAAGACTAATTTCTGTAAAGCAACTTTACAATAATGGAAATTATTAACATTTTAGGTGAAAAATTGTCTCTAAAAGTAAAGATTAGTCCTCCTGCTGCTCGAGGATTATTAAAATTAGCAATAAAAGATGAGATTGGCCCATTTAAGCCATTCAACCAATTAAATTATGAAGATTATAAGAATTCCATTGAAAATGCTTTAAAAATAAGATTAGAAAAACTGGATATTAAAAAACCGCAAAAAATAATTGATTTCTTAAGGATTGAGTTAAGAAAGATTCAATCAATCATTACTATTGGAGGTGTATAATTATGTCTAATATAATTTTATATTATGTTTTTCTCTCTTTCTTCATAACGTTTATCGCTGCAACTTTTCTCAATTCGATAAATTTTATGGTTAAAGGCATCAAAAATAAAAATAGAAGCTTGATATTGGCCTCTTTGGGATTCTTGTCAATTTCATTAGGTTTTATTGGAAGTTTTGTTTTAAACTTAGGATCTCTTTATCTCGAAATTTGTGTTTTAATTGGCTATATTTTAACAGTCCTTTTTACTAATACAACATTTTATAAGGATACAAAATCTAAAGCAAAATTGGTATTAGTAGGTGTTATTATTCTAGGACTTGTACAAATTCCCTTTTTTATCCTGAATATGAGGCAACTTTATTATATGCGTGTTGCTCTTGATGTCCCTTACACATTACTGGTTTTTAATTGGTTAGCTTTTTCTTCTAATCGTGTGTATAAAAGAATTAAAGTCGAGAATATTCAGCCGTGGATAAAAGTTCGTTATAGGTTGATCTTTATTTTTTCATTTATATTAAGTTTGAATAATATTCCCGAATTTTTTCAACCGAGTGGTATTAATTGGGGTGATTCTACTAATTTGGTTAGTTTAATGGTATTTGGTGCAATGGCTACAATTGTAATTGTATTTTCTATAGGATTTTCTTTAGCATGGTTTATGCCAATTCCATTAAAAAAATATTTTAATAGGAATTATATAGCTGTGGATGAAGAATCACTTTCAGAAGAAGAATTAACTAACCTTTTGAAAAATCAATTATCAGAAAATGAATAGTCAAGAAATTTAATTTAAAAGAAACTAATCTTTAATAATATATGAAATTGATTGATTATGAGCGATGTAATTAAAAATCTTTTGAAACATTTTCCGGATTTAGTAATATTAACAAGTTTAAAAGGTAAAATAATTGATATTTCTCAAAGTGTACTAGATTTATATAACACAAAAAAGAAAGACGATTTTATTGGAAAGCATTTTCTTGAATACGTTCATCCTGATCATAGAGAATTAGCTAAAAAAAATTTTAAAACCAATCAGGATACAGACGTTTTTAAAGAATTAGAATTAAAATTTCTTCTGGACAGTGATAATTATTATTTTGGACAATTAAAATCCATTTTAATTAGAAATGAAAGTCAAAAACCTGAATATTTTCTGACAATCATCAAAGATATCACTAAAACGAAGAAAATTTTGGATGAATTAAACAGATCGAAACATATGTTTCAATTAGTCTTGGATAATATCCCTCAATTTATTTTTTGGAAAGATGAAGATTCAAAGTTTCTCGGATGTAATAAGAATTTTGCGAGAGTTGCTGGTGTAGGAACACCTGAAAATATAGTTGGAAAACTTGATCAAGATTTGGTTTGGAAAAAAGAAGAAGCAGATTCATTTTTCGAGATTGATCGTTTTGTAATGGAATCTAATGAACCGGAACATCATATAATAGAGCCCCAATTACAAGCGGATGGAAAACAAGCTTGGTTAGACACAAATAGAATTCCTTTACATGATGAGGAAGGAAAAGTAATAGGACTTCTTGGAACTTATGAAGATATTACCGAACGTATCAATTCTGAGAAAGCCCTAAAAAAATCTGAGCAGGGTTATAAAAATGCGTATAATAAAGCAAATTTCCTAAGAGATTTATTTTCTCATGATATGAATAACATTCTTCAAGGAATTCAATCAGGAACAGAATTAATTGATCTTTATCTAAAATCTCAAGATGAAGATGCAGTTTATAGGATTTTAAAAATTATCTACAATGAGATAAAAAGAGGAGTAAGATTAATCAAAAATATTCGTACATTCTCCCAGTTGGATTCGGAATCTGAAATTTTTTACCCTATTAACGTTAGAGAGTTCATAAGTAATTCAGAAAAGCCTTTACATGAAATGTTTCAACATAAGAAAATTAAAATCAGGATTGAACCAATAGAAAATGATTTTTTTGTTAATGCAAATGAATATCTTATAGAAGTGTTTCAAAATTTATTCATTAACGCCATAATCTTTAATGATAACTCCGATGTTGAAATTAATATTAAATTATCACGTGAAACGCAAAATCATAAATCCTATGTGAAAATTCAGTTTATTGATAATGGTCTTGGAATAGAGGATGATCGTAAAGAGATTATATTTCAACGGACCGAAAATATGGATAAACAAATAACTGGTTTGGGATTAGGATTATCATTATCGAAAAAGATAATAGAATTCTATAATGGGATGATATGGGTTGAAGATCGTGTGAAAAATGATTATAAGCAAGGTAGCAATTTTGTAATTCTTATTCCTCAAGTTGAAACTTAATACAGTTCAATCTGATTTGTTATTCGATTTTTTTTAATTTTCTTATGCCTAAAAATAAAAGTGGAACGGCACTTACTAATGAGATTAATAAAATTGGCATAAGAAAGTGGAATTTTGCCAGGATTGGGGAGGATGGAACGGGAAAGGCAATAATTATTATCATTAAAACAAATTGGAAGGGTACTACTTGAAGAACCATTAGAAATAAATTATTTGAAGTCATAGCACTACCTTTTTCCTCAAACGCAGGACTTAAACATTGGATACCCACTGCTTGTGCAATCACGACTTCATTATTAATTAAATAGAAACAAAAGAAAAATAAAATTGTGAAAAGATCAAAATTTAGGACAAAAGTAAAGAATATAGTAAGCCCTAGAGCCATTAATATATTAAATATAAATATAGTTAAAAGATATGAATAAACTAAAGCTGAGACATTCCGAGGACTTCTTTTATATACCCAAATTAAATCTTTAGTCCCTACAAATATATAACTCCCAAAAAGTAAACCGTATAAAATCCCACTAATAATAATTATCATTGCTACTATAATTGATTGAATAAATGACGCATTAAAACCTAGGTTTGAAAAAATAACTCCTAAAAATCCTACTAGTCCAATTAGATATACAAATTTCATTATACTTTCTCTTCTTCTTAAAAACTCTTTTAATTGAGTGAGAATTAATCCTTCCCATTTACGTCCTACTAACTTTCTTATTAGAATATAGAATCTATTCTCTCTTTCAATCACTATAGTTGTTTTTTCTATACCACCCTCCACTGTAAAAAAACTATCGGCTTTCTTATAAGCTATTACGAAGACTATAAGAGGAATAATAATGGCTAGCCCAATACTAAACCAAATGTTTAAAATATAACTACTTATCAAACTTGGATCAATAAAAAACAAAATGATATTAGTAAACCATAAAGAAGGATAAAGCATCAACCAGTTTTTTAATTGTGGATTACTCATTAAAAATTCAAATAAAAATTGTAGTGTATAAATTATTGCAACCATCGCAATAGATAGTAAAAATAGTAAAATCCTTCCCAAATCTTTTGCTCTATCGCTTTTAGCAATTTTATGCTCAAGCCAAGCAGCAATAATAGACCCTACTAAAGTAGCAAACACAACTAATCCAAAAACACTCAAGTAAATAACTATATACTGAATATAATTTAACGTGGTAAACATCTCGGTTATTATTGGCGTGAATAGCAATACACCCCCTAAGAAAATAGGTAATTTTCCTATAAATTCTCCTAAGAAAATATCTCCAGTAGTAGCAGGGGAAGCTAAAATTGTCTCTTTAAAACCAATTTCAACTCTCCTATAAATGCTGTTTATAGGATAAATAACAATAGTCAAAAAAAAAGCCATTAATACATACTCAACAATTAAAGCAACTGCTAAATCAATATTGGGGATTGCAGCTATGAATGGGGGCATTATAAAATCAAAAAGCTTTGGAGCTAAATAGAATGCCCAGACACTTAAGAAAGAATATAAAAAAATAAAAAATAAAACTCTGTGATCTCGAAATTTATTGGTCCTAAGTTTAATTTCGTTTTTCGCAATAGTTTTCCAAAGAGTCATAGGAATTTAATTTTATTGTTTTCTTTTTTTTTTCTTTTTCTTTTTTTTTTCTATATTACTTGCTACTTCTTCTCTCCATGCTAAGAGATCTTCAATTTTAGATACCCCCATTATCTTTAAATATGCTTCCTCCAAATCCTTTGCTCCAACAGAATCTATAATCTCTTTTGGGGTTCCTTCAACCTTTAATTCGCCTTTATCTATTATTCCAATAAGATCGCATAATTCTTCAGCCGCATCAAGGAGATGGGTACAAATAAAAATGGTCTTATCTGCTTTCTTTGCCAGTTCGGATATTAAATCTTTTACAATTCTTGCAGCAGCCGGATCTAGGTTAGATGTTGGTTCATCTAGAAAGATTATTTTAGGATCTTGGATAAGTGCCGCACATAAGCATACTTTCTGTTTCATACCTCTCGAATATCCTTCTAATAAATCATTTTCACGACCTTCTAGATTAAAAAGCTCTAATAATTCATCAATTCTAGACGAAATTGTTTCCTTTGGTAAATAATATAATTCACCTATAAATTCCAAAAACTCTTTAGCTGTTAATTTTTGATATAATCCTGGTGATTCTGGTAAAAAACCACAATTGATCTTAACTTGTTTGCTTTGATTAATAATATCATATCCAACAACTTCTGCTGTTCCAGAAGTTGGGGAGATTATTGCATTTAACATCCTTACAGTAGTTGTTTTACCCGCTCCGTTTGGTCCTAATAATCCATAAGTTATTCCATAAGGAATCTTTAAGTTTAAATTATTAACAGCTAATATATTGCCAAATTTTTTAGTAAGGTTCTTAGATTCAATAGCGTAATTATCAGAAATGATAGTTCACATCGTCTATTTTTTTTTCATTAATTTTCTTAATTAATTAAAGTTTACTTTATTAAAAGGTAATCATCAATTTAATTTGATGATTCATAATTTCTCGCTTGTTTCATGAAGTAAAACTTTATAATCCCCGAATCTTCTCCTAATTAACGTGGAAAAGAACATTAAGAAAGGCTTGTTAACGGGGACTATAGGGGTTATTTTTGTAGGATTGCAACCAATAATCGCTCTTTTAAAACCATCTGCTGTAGATGATTATCTCGCAGGAGCTATGACTTGTTTGGTTGAGACTTTGATTTTTATTCCAATAATGGCATTTGAATTCATATTTAAGAATTCAAGTAAAAGAAATTTGAGTGATGGAGGTAATCACTTTAATTTCTCCCATCTTCTAAAAGGTTGGAAAAAAAATATCTGGTTATTATTGTTTATTGGGCTACTTTTTGCACTTAACCAAGTACTTTTTTTTGTTGGATATTCACTTTCACGAGCAATAATTGGATCTTTAACTCAAAAAACAACAGTATTTTTTGGTAT
>JBHLLI010000026.1:0-36899 GCA_048885765.1 Candidatus Hermodarchaeota archaeon | reverse complement strand
CGTCTCACCTTATAAGGAATGTAGTATATTTAGTAATGATTGGCCTATGTGTGAAGACCAACTAAAAACTTCTGCTGAATTATTTGGAGACTACCTTGGACCAGTTGTTCTTATCATAATTGGCTCAATTCTTTCCTTCCTTATAGTATTCGTTCTTGTAATTTTACTTCGCAATAAATAAAATTTGAGTTAAAACTGAATACAAATAAGTGTATATACGTAAAGCACTTATAGAAAAATTAAGCTGAAGTGAGATTTAAGTAATAATACAGATATATAGATCGTGAAAAAAGTGAAATTCTGTAAATTTACTCTCGAAGGGCTTCCAATCGATTCAAATCTTTGGATTGATACCGATGAAAAAAAGATTGCTGCAATGAGTGCAGCGATTTTACATATTTCTACAAAGTTTATTCATCAATATGCTCTTGGAGATATAAAAAGAGTAGTAATAGATGTGGGAGATGAGGAATTAGTATTATCAAAGCAGGAAGAACATGGGATTTTATCTTTTTTCAAGAAAGATAACGAATCTGGAATGTTAAAACAGATTCCTTAATGATTAATTAAAGAATAAGCACATGTATGAGAAAAAGATAAAGCACACTAATGAGAAAATCGAAGCTATCATCAATATATTAGAATTTCTAAAAGAAATTATTAAAGCGCCAGAAACAGATCTTCTACACTCTACTTTTAACACTGCAGAGGATCTTATTAATGAGTTAGATAATCACGTCCTAAAATTAACGAAAGAGGATTTCTCCAAGATTGACGATCTTATTATTCTATTTGCCCCTACATCTGATTTGCAAGAAGTATCAATAGATAGCGGGTGGGAAAAACTATATATAAATATCTCTGAGAGATTCGATATTGCGATAAATAATTTGATTGATGAGTATAATTTAAGACCTTTATCTAAAAGATAACTCAATCAATTCTCTCGAGTTTAAAGATAACAGGTCTTAATCCATCTGGACACACTCCAAAAGCTAATCCTTCTCCAATAGTGTCGGAATATCCTCCTCCCCATGTAAGAAGATGAACATTCTTAAAAAGACTATTCCAAGCGTGAGGGCAAAATCCTTCTGGCACATTTCCAGTTCCATCAGAAATAAATTCCTTACCTTCTTTAAGATAACAATTAGTTACCTTCTTACCTGAAACTAAAGTATAATCATGTCCAAAGATATCTATTGGTAAGAATTGCTTAATTACAGTTATTTTCACTTTATTTTGGATTTATATCACCTAATCATTTATTCTTTCCAATTTAAAACAAACGGGTCTTGCTCCATCTGTGCAACTAGAATAAATTATACCTGGTGGACACCAGGAAACATCTTCCCCAGAGGCTAATAGCTCAATATCTCTTACTACTGTTTTCCACCCCCATCCACAGAATTTTTCGGGTTTCTGTAAATTTTCTATTATGAATTCCTCACCCTCATCAAAAACATAACACGTAGGCACGATTTCACCCCTAGAATTTGTGATATCATGGCCAAAAACATCCTTTGGATTAAATTTTTTTACAACGGTAATCTTAACTTTTGTCATCTTTTTTTAGTAAACAAATGGAATTAATCTCTTAGTATTTTTTTTATAATCTTCAAACTCACTTCCAAACTTCTCTTGAAGGATTTTCTCTTCTTCAATTATACGCATCCTATATATTAAGAAACTATATATAAACATAATAATAAGAGTTATAATACATCTAAAAACAAGGCAGAAGCCAATCGTAGCAATTAAAGCACCAGAATACATGGGATTTCTAATATAGCGATATACCCCTTGAGTAAATAGTTGATGATCCTTTTCAGTGATTAATTCTCCAGTTCCAAATCTTCCTATCTGAGCTCTTGCCACTATTATAAGGAAACTACCAGTAAGATAGAGAATGAAACCTATATAACTGATAAAAATATTATCCCAAAAAGGTAAAATCTGGGAAATAAACCATTGATTTTCTAGAAACGCAGCAATTAGGAAGAATGGAGATAATAAAATCATTAATAGTATCAGAATACTAAAAATTTTTGAAGGATGTCTTTCTTCTGGGATGGAGCGTATTAACGTGTCAGCAAGAGTAACCATGTAAGCTATGATTAAATATACAACATAAATGGGATTGAAATATATCTCTGGTACAAGTATTACATAAAATATGTTCTGATAGATAAGGTAAATAAAGATGAAGAATAATATTTTTTTTCCAATATCTTTCATTTTAAGGTTCCTCTCTTTTGATAAGAGTATGATATAAATAATTATAAAAATTTTTCGGAAATTGCGACTTTCCTAAATATATTGATGATAGACATGTACAAATTAGATTGAAACGAATAAAATAGAAATCATTTATCATTTTTGGAAAAATTCCATGATGGTTTTTTATTATTTTCTTTTTCGAAAACCTGACATTTAATAATTGAAAATAATAAATACCTTGATTAATTTCAACAATTAATAGGATAATTTTTATTTTAAACTTATAAAGTGAATGAATAAATGACAATTATAACAACAAAAAAACCATTTGAGGAAGTTCTTACTGCTATAAAGGACACCAAAAGAATTGGCATCGTTTCATGCGGCTCTTGTGCTGCTATGTGCCAAACTGGTGGAGAAGAAGGCGCTAAAGAAATGGCTGAGAAATTAGAGAAAGAAGGATTCGAAATTAAGGTCGTAACCGTTCCTGATGAAGTATGTGATAATAGAGTAATGATGAAAGATTTCAGGAAAATTGATGAAGATTTGAGAGGTATCGATGCGATTTTAACTTTAAGTTGTGGTCTTGGAGTAGCAAGTATTACAAAAGTCCTCGAAAGAAAATACCCTCATATTCCTGTTTTTATAGGCACCAACACTGAATTTATGGGGATGACAGAACGGATTGGAAGATTTTATATGCGATGTCGTGGATGCGGTGATTGTTTATTAAATGAAACTGGTGGCATTTGTCCTATAACAACCTGCGCAAAATCACTCATGAACGGACCTTGTGGAGGTATGGTTAAGGGAAAATGTGAAGTTGGAAATTATGAAAAAGATTGTGGTTGGGTCTTAATATATGAAAGACTGAAAGCTTTAGGTAGACTAGATTTATATTCTAAATTAAGAGATCCTGTAGATTGGAGTGAATCTGGTCACCAACGAGAAGTAGTGTGGAGGTAATTGGTAATGGCAGAAAAGAAAGTGTATTCAAAATTAGGACAAGCTATCGCTAATGGTGAATTTGTACTTACTGGTGAGCTTGAGCCTGAAAAAACCACAGATTTATCCCATACAATTCATGAAGCCAAAGAGATGGCTCCATATGTTACTGCTGCTAATATGACAGATAGCCCATTAGCAATCGTCACAATTAATTCACTAGCCGCTTCCCATATCGTACAAGAAGCATCTGGACTTGAGATTGTATGGCAATTAACCGTTCGAGACTGTAACAAAATCGGATTAGCTGGTCAAATTATGGCTGCGGAAGCATTGGGAATTCATAATGTTCTTTCATTATGTGGAGACCATACTGCCCTTGGTGATTGTGCGGAAAGTAAGCCTGTTTTTGATCTGGATTCAGCAACACTTATCAAATTAGTTAGAGAAATGGTAGACAAGGGTTCAATTAATGGTCATGAAATAGATAAACCTCCGAAACTTCATGTTGGAGGTGCCGCAAACCCAAATGCAGATCCAATGGAAGCTGAAATATTAAAAATTGGTAGAAAAGCTGAAGCTGGTTGTGAGTTTATCCAAACACAAGTAGTTTACGATATTGAAAGAACAATTGAATTTCTACGAGCTATCAGAAAATATAAAGTACCAATTTTACTCGGCCTTTTTCCAATGAAAAGTTATGGGATTGCTAAAGGATTTGATATGTTTGTTCCCGGTGTTGATGTTCCTAAAGAAGTTCTTGCTAAATGGAAGAAAATCAAAACTGATATTACTGATAAAGCAGAACAGAAACGTATGTATGATCATGCAAATTATGAATTCTTCAAACCCTTCGTAACTGAATTAAAATCCAAGGGACTTCTTGAAGGAATTCACTGTATGGCTGTGCACTACCCCAGAATCTTTCCTAAACTTATCGAGGTAATAAAAGCTTAAAGCTGGAACTTTAAACATTTTTTTTTTATATTTTTCTTTTAGAAAGATTCACTAATTATAAGCACGATTTGAGTAGATCCTTTATAACTTTCCAAAATTCTTGTGGATTATCAAAAAACATACTATGATCAGTATTAGGTATATAGATAACCGGTAATTTCTCGCTTTTAACTAATTCTTCCGAAGTGAATCTTCCCTTATTTTTCTCTCCGAATATAAAAAATACTGGAAAATTAATTAACTTTTGTAGCCGAGGAAGTAAGTCATTTGATTCGGATAACTTTACCACATCATAAGCCGATCCCCAGATGGAATAGGGTCCATTTATGCTATAATCTAATTTAATTTGGGTAATCATGTCTTCTACCCAGTCGTTGAATTTATTTTTAAAATCTTCAAAAGGATATTGAACTATAGTTGAAGACAGAAATGTGTCATTTTTATCAAGATTTCCCTCAAGGTAAAACAATCCTTTTACTTTAATCTCCCCATTTGACTGATTTTGGATTTTATCGATAAGGGAAATTGCCACAGGACCACCCATGGAATGAGCCATTATTATAACCTTGCGAACTTTTTCAAAAAGTAAGAGTTCATACAGATATCGGCCTTGATTTTCCATAGTGTATACTTCAAGTTTATTAGGTTTTTCAGATTCACCAAATCCTATCAGATGAGGAATTATCCACGAATATTCAGAGAGGGAATATTCATTATGTTGATGAGTAAATTCTTCCATAAAAAATGAATCTATGGGACTTAAACCGTGAATATACAATATAATCACATCATCTTTTCCCCCTATAAATTTGTAGTAGACTAAATTACCCGCATTTGTTTGAAGGGTTCTATTCATTTTTCCAGACATATTTTTCTCACTAACTTAGCTAAGAAAAGTTAGCTGAAATATTTTGGTTTTTTGAACTTAATTTGAAACTTAAAATTATTAATTCAAGTAAAAACCTAAAACCCCTACTTAGAAGATTTTTATTTCTTTATCTTTTTCTGTTCCTTTTATGGATATTAGTTCTTCGGAAAATAATATAAGTGTTGGATTAATAACATAAATTATAAAAACAAATAAATAAACACTTAGAGGGAAGAAATAATCATGTCTAAGGAAATTCTAGACTTTATGAAAGGCCATTTAGGGTATACAGATGATGAAATGAAAATTTTTATGGAAAATCCGAGGAATCTTGAAGTTCTTAAGAGATCTCCTAAATTAATGAATAAAACTATTGTAGTAAAAGTGGTTGAATCTCAAGGCTGTAACAGCCAGCATAAGGTTGGAGATAAGTTCTATTTTGATGGTTTTGGTAATTTACTAACTAAACTTTGTCCGAAAAGAATCTGTATTTCAGCATTGGGAGCTGCGGAAAATTTAGTACATGCTGTAGGAGCATTAATGTTTGCTGATCAAGATCCAAATGAGTTATTATTCAATAGAGTAGGATGCCCCGATATAGGCTTAAAATGTGGTGGTTGGGGTAAAATTGTTATGGAAATTGAAGTAATCGATCGTAAAAGAGATTAAGAAGGATTTTTACTAAATTAATTAAAGTTATTAACTTTAGAGTTTTTTTTTTTTTTTTTTAAATTTTCAACTAGCTTTCTTTTGTTTATTTTGTCGAAAAATAATATAAGTGTTGAAGTAATAAATTTGACATAAAAACATATATAACAATAGTTAAAAGGTACAAAAATCATGGCAAAAAAACTTTTAGAATTTATAAAAAGCCATTTCGAGTATACAGATGAGGAGATGGAACTTTGGTTAGAAAATCCTAGAAATAAAGAAGCTATTATGAAAACACCAGCTTTATTGCAAAAGACTATTATAATTGAAGTTGTAGAATCACATGGATGTGCCAGTTTACATAAAGTTGGTGATAAATTTTATTTTGACGGACCAGGAAATCTGCTTACTAAATTATGTCCTAAGCGAATTTGTATTTATGCATTGAGCGAGATGGAGCGGTTAATCTTTGCAGCTCAAGAACTCTTTTATGCTGGTATTGATCCTAATGAAATGAGAGTTAAGCGAGTAGGGTGTTTTGACATTGGATTAAAATGTGGAGGATGGGGCAGAATAATTCTAGAACTCAAATACGAAGATAGAAATAAAATTATTGAAGAATTAGAAAGCTGATTTAAGAAATTAAATTCATTTTTCATAACTTTTATTCACAAAATAGTATAAATATCAGAGTATAATCACTTTACTTACAACATACGAAATCCAACGGTAATTAGAAATGGACATAAGTGATATTAAAATTGGTATTGAAAATACTTATTCAGTTCCTTTTGCCAATGGTATTAGGAATACAAAAATATATGAGAAAGCGGGATTTGATTCACTGTGGTATACAGATCATATAATGAGTTGGTTCCCTGATGCAATTTGGAAACCTGATTTAGTAAATATATCTACTTTTCTGCGCAAACCCCATGATTTTTATAATGTCTTTCCTACAATGGCAGTTGCAGCGAATAATACCAAAAAAGTCATGTTAGGTACAGTTGTGACGGAAACATTTCGACATCATCCAGCTTTACTTGCTCATATGATTATTACCATTGATCATATTTCAAGGGGGAGAGTAATTCTTGGAATAGGTGCAGGTGAAGGGGAGAATGTTATCCCATATGGGATAAAATGGGAAAAACCAGTCAGTAGATTAGAGGAGGCTATTAAAATTATCAAACTTTTATGGAAAAGAGATAAAAAAGTTCATTTTGAAGGTGAATTTTGGAAATTAGAGGATGCTGTTCTTTCTTTGAAACCTTTTAAAGGAACAAGACCACCCCCAATATGGATCGGAGCTTTTGGACCCAAAATGCTTGAGCTAACAGGTAAATTAGGGGATGGTTGGTTGCCATATGCAATACCTCTGAAAGAGTATAAAGAATGTCTTGAAAAAATTAGATTATCCGCTAAAAAGGAGGGTCGAAAACCTAATCAAATAACTCCAGCAATAGGTCTATGTTTACTAACTGATGAAAAACAAGAAGTATGTGAGGAAATGCTGGAAGCGCCTTTAATAAAAAATCAAATGTTGACAGCTCCAGATAGATATTTTAGAGATTATGGTCTTTCTCACCCTCTAGGTAAAGACTTTTATGGTGCTATAGATTACATCCCAACAAAATATGACAAAGAGACACTATTGGAAGCATACGAGAAAATTCCTATTGATATGTGCAAGGATTTTTTTGTATTCGGTACACCTGATAATATTATTGAAAGAATTGAAGAATACATTAAAATAGGCGCAAAACACTTAATAATTATTAATTATACAACTTTATGCGATGTTAATAAGGCAAATAGTTCTCATATATGCATTAAAAAGGTATTAGATTATTTTAAAGAGGAAAGATCGAAAGTAATTGAACCAATTCCAACCTAAAATCTATTATCTAAATTCCATTTTTTATTCTTAAATTTTAACAAGGATAGTCAAATCAAATATTTTTTTTATTTTTACATTTTTTTTCACAAAATAGTATAAATATTAGCTTATTATCCTAATACTTGCAACATTAGAAATCCAAAGGTAATTTAGTATGGATATAAGTGATTTAAAAATAGGAATTGATAATACATTTTATCCTCCTTTTGAAGCTAATATCAAGAGAACTAAAAACTATGAGAAGATGGGATTTGATTCTCTCTGGTTCGTAGATCATTTAATGAATTGGTTTCCTGATGCAATTTGGACTCCTGAATTAGTAAATATAGCTTCAATTATGAAAAATCCGCATGATTTATATAATGTATTTCCTACGATGGCAATTGTTGCTAATAGTACCAAAAAGATTAAAATAGGTACAGGAGTGACAGAAACTTTTCGACATCATCCGGCACATCTTGCTCATATGATTATAACCTTAGATCATTTTTCAAAAAGTAGGATAATTCTAGGAATTGGAGCGGGTGAACGAGAAAATATTGTTCCCTATGGAATCGAATGGGAGAATCCAGTAAGTAGATTAGTGGAATCCATTGAAATTATTCGATTATTATGGAAAGAAGAGAAGAAAGTGGATTTTGATGGGAAATTTTGGAAACTAAAAGATGCGGTTTTATCTTTAAAACCCTATAGAAAAAAAAAACCGCCTCCTATATGGATAGGCGCACATGGACCCAAAATGCTTGAGTTAACAGGTAAAATGGGTGACGGCTGGTTTCCCTTTAACTCAAATCTTGAAGAATATAAAGATGGTATAAAAAAAATTCAAGATTCTGCTAAGTTTCATCAACGAGATCAAGATGAGATTACTCCAGCGATTGAATTAATCATAATTACTGATGAAAATCAAGAAGAATGTGATAGAATGGTTACCCAACCCCTTATTAAAAATCAAATGTTAACAATGAAAGATAAAGCTTTTAGAGAATATGGAATATCACATCCACTTGGAGGGGAAAACTTTTATGGTGCTTTAGATTACATTCCAACAACTTATGACAGAAACACACTTTTAGATGCATATGAGAAAATCCCTCTTCAAATGTGTAAAGATTATGCCATAAGTGGCACACCTGATGAGGTAATTGGAAAAATTGAAGAATATGCTAAAATTGGGGCTAAACATATTGTAATTTTTGATTTCACACCCATCGCTGATATTAATAAACTTCTAATATCCACAGATTGTGTTAAAAAAGTATTAGACTATTTTAAGGACTCCTCCCCTAAAGTAGTCCAAGAAATTGAAGCTTAAATTAAAAACATAAGATCACAAAAATAAAGTTATTAAAGGCCTGGGGAAATATAATAACCAAATTTTTCTTTTTTTAACCGAAGGAAATTCCACCTGATTTTGTTAATAAACTCCAATCGTCCCAAGCATAACTTGTATCAATCATAGTAGGTGAATTACAACTGTCGCATTTTTCTGTATCTTTTAAATATTGTTGGAATCGTGGTAAATTCAGAACCTCTTTAACTGAAATTTCTCGCAAATTTGCTATAGGATTATCTAATTGAAGGCAATTTTCGATATCACCGTTAGAATTAACAAACATAAAGACTTTTCTCGCATGACATCGATATGGTTTCTTTCCTCCGATAAAGTGCTTTAGATACATTTCTGAATTTAATATGTGAGATCCATTCTTTTTAGCATTTAAAATCCTTTCAAAAACAGCGCTTATTTCTTGATCAGATGCAGAAAGATCTCTCTTTTCATCTATATCACCAGTTGAATAATGGCGCATTGTATTTATCACATTAAATGCTATTGGAATCTCAAGCTTATCACCTAAGGCTATCATTTCATCAACACGATGAATATTAAATTTACTTATTGAAAAGCTAAATTGTAAAGAAATATGTGGATAATCCCTTTTTATTATCTCAATTGATTCCATAATTTTGTCATATAATCCAGGTAAGGATCTAATTTTATCATGTTCTTTCTTTACAGGTGAATCAAGAGACATGAGAATAAGATCAAGGTCATCCCCAAACTCAGAAATTCGCTTAGGAATTAGATAACCATTAGTTACCATTCCTATGAAAGCAAAATTAGCCTCGGATTTAGCAAATTTTATAATATCTGTTATATCCTTACGAACAGTAGGTTCACCGCCCCAAAGAATTGAGATCAAAAAACCTTCTTTTTGAGCATCCAGGTATATTTGTTTAATTTCTTCTAAGGTCAACTCGTTCTCAACTGAATTATCTTTCCAAAAACATGATTCACAATCACAATTACATTTTAGTGTGGTAAGAAAATGAAATATGAATGGTTTACCTCCAATATCTTTTGCATTTTTCGCTACTAAAGCTAACCTAGCAATTAACTTACTTTTCCGACGTTTTATTTCCCTAGGCGACAATTTTTGTTCCATAAAAGGTATTTAATCTGTAATGATTTTTATGTATTGCTATTATTCATAAGGCTAAAATTGAATGTTAATTAAATAATAAACAAAAAAAACTTAAATGAAATCAGAAAAAAGTATTCAAATAATTTTAAAGAGTAATTATTAAAATTGAAACCAACCTAAATATACATATATAATTTAACTAAAAAAATTATTTTAAAAGAGTGTTGAGAAATGGTTAGGACAAAAGAACAGTATATGAAAGATTTAGGCAGAATGAAGCCAAATTTGTATTACAATGGAAGAGAAATTGATAGATTAGATGATCTTCAAATGGATTGTATAAATACAATTGGCAAGACATTTGATGTCTTTGATGATCCTGATTATAAAGATTTAGTACAAGTAAAATCTCACCTTACAGGTGAGATAATTAATAGATTTACGCATATTCACCATAGTACTGAAGATCTTCATAAAAAACAAGATATGACTCGCAAATTATGTCAAAAAGTTGGTGGATGTATTCAGAGATGCATGGGTTGTGATGCTGCGAACGCGGTATATAATGTTTCATATGAAGCTGATAAACTAAATAATGGAGAATCACATTACCATGAAAATTTTAAAAAATGGCTATTAAAATTTCAACAGAAAGATTTAGTAGCAGCTGGCGCTCAAACTGATGTAAAAGGTGATCGAATTAAACGTCCCGCTGATCAAGCAGATCCTGATATGTATGTCCATGTTGTAGAAAAAAAAAAAGATGGAATAATAGTTCGTGGCTGCAAGCTGCATATCTCAGAAGCTTCCGTATCTGATGAACTACTAGTTATCCCAACAAGAGCATTAAGACCGGAAGATAAAGATTATGCCGTTGCATTCGCGGTACCAGGAGATTTTGAGGGAGTAACTCAAGTGGTAACAATTCACAATCTTCGACAAAGAGAATATTTTCCACGTGGTTTTCAGCCAGGAGCCACAGATTCTTACTTAATTTTTGACGATGTTTTCGTACCTTGGGAAAGAGTCTTCTTATGCGGTGAATATCAACATGGTGGTGCCCTTGCTTTATTATTTGGTCTATTTCATAGACATAGTTATTCAGGATGTAAACCTGCAATTGGAGATATAATGACGGGAACAGCTGCATTAGCTGCGGAGTATAATAACATAGCTAAGGCATCACATGTTAGACATAAATTAGCAGAATTAATCTTGGTCACAGAACTTGGTTACGCTGCTGGATACACTGCTTCTGATTTAGGGAAGCCAGAAGTATTCATGCCTGGAATAGGATTTATTCCTTACGGACCGGGAAGCTACATTCCAAATTCAATTTATTGTAACGCTGGAAGATGTTTATCGGGAGAAAATGTATTTCGGGAAGCTGAAATAATTGTGGATATTTGTGGGGGCATTCCAGCAACGTTCCCACACGAAAGAGACTTTATTAATCCAAAACTAAAGGATCAACTATATAAATATATAACTAGAAACCCAAAAATTGCTCCTGAAAATGCAGCACAATTCTGGAGGTACGTTGGTGATATGTTGTGTTCTGCCACAGGAGGTATCCATCTCTTTGGAAGTTACCATGGAGGAGGGAGCCCAGTTATGGAGGAAATCGCAATTACCACCCAATATGACATCGAAGCCCGAAAAACGATGGTTAAAAAAATAGCCGGAATTGATGATGAGTTAAATAAGAAGAGATTGAAGTATAGTGAGACAAATACAACAAAATTGATCGCAAAAAATTTAGATAAAACAATTTCTGAAAAGTAATGTAAAATAAATATAAATTTTCTAATTTTCTTTTTCAAAATTAGATTTAATAGATATATCAAATTCGATATGCATTCCTGAATGAAATAATAAAAAGAATCTATTTTAAGTTTTATTTTTTCTTTGGTTTGAAGATAATTGCTGGTTTCGTTCTTTCAGAATAAGTATAATTATCAGCTTCTTTAATATTACCGTATTTTATTTTGAGTTCTTCTAAAATACCTGAGTCGAGAGCTCTTGTTCGACAAGATTCAACACAAACAGGCTGCACATTTTCCAAATATCTATCCAAGCAATAATTACATTTTCGCATTTTTGCTTCTTTTTCAGAACCAAACTGAGGGGCATCATACGGGCAAGCTTTTAAGCACCGAGAATCACATTCTAGATTTCCAATACATTTTTCACTATCAACAATTACAATTCCATCTTCGTCTCTTTTAGTGATTGCTTTAACAGGGCACACCGGTATACAAACTGGATCTTCACAGTGAAAGCACGGATTTATCCTATAACTAACAAAGACATTAGGAAATTTTCCTTCCTCATTATAAAGAATTTGCATCCATTTTTCTGGTCCAGCGGGAATATCGTGCCAGTCTTTACATGCAACTGCACAAGCAGAACAGCCAATACAACGAGTTTGATCAAAATAAAATCCCACTTGCATCTTAGGCACTTTCCTCAAATTTTTTGATTTCTACTAAGCATGAATTTAATGCAGATGCCCCACCAGGAGAATAGGCGTCATTAGTGAGAGTATTTACACACCCTCCTCGATCAATTCCTTTCTTATCAGGATTATACCACGTTCCTTCAAAAATGCATATTACTCCTGGAATAATTCTTTCTGTTAACCATGCTTTAATTGTGAGTTTTCCTCTATCATTGAATACTAAGATTTCATCACCATCTTTTATTCCTCTAGATTTTGCATCTAATGGATTTATCCAAGCAACATGAGGCTCAACTTCTTTGAGCCACTCAACTAAGTATAATTCTGAATGAACCCTATTCTTTGGATGAGGAGATAACAATTGGAGGGGATATTTTTTAATTAAAGGATCATATCGCCCTTCCCATCTTTCCATGTACTTAGGAATTGGAGGATTTTCAGGATCATTTAAATCTGCAATTCGTTTAGAATAAATCTCAATCTTACCAGACGGAGTCTTAAATGGTTTATTTTCAATATCTTCAATCTGTTCTTTAAATGCAACGTAAGGTTCTTCGAGTTTAAGTCGAAATATTCCATCCTGTCTAAATTTATTAATGTCACGTATGTTTTTTCTGGTATCTTCTCGTAATTTTACCAAAAATCTGAAAGCATTCTTCTCATCTGGATATTTTTCAAATTCTTCTAATCCAAGTTTATCTGCTAATTCTTCAGCGATTCTTAAATCAGACTTACACTCTCCTATAGGTTCAATTGCTTGATTTGCACATAAAAAGTATGGACCAGAGGGCCAAGGTCTTAGTAAATCGCTTTTCTCTGCTATGCTAGTTACTGGGAGAATGATATCAGCATATTTTGCCGTTGGAGTAAGCCATAGATCAGCTACAACCATGTAATCCAGATTTTTCAATGCTTCTGCAGATTTATTAGCATTTCCTAATTGGTTTAAAAAGTTGTTATTCACAAACCATGCAAATTTGACGTCAAAAGGATATCCACCCTCTTTACCTTTTAAGATAGCATCGAATATTTTATTTGTATGGCATCTTGCCTGGAATCTCAGTTGTAAATCTAAAGAACCTCTTACTGATTTTAATCCTGATTCAACTGGATTTCTGTAAGGAGGAGGAATTCTTGACGCAAAGAACATATGACCATAAGGAATTCCCATTAAACCTCCCGCAGCACTACCTCCATGTTTACCTACATTTCCAGTCATTGCAGTTAAAGTCATAGCACATCTATTATATAATTCACCAATTGCACTTCTGGCTGGACCTTGACAATCCATAAGAGCAGATGGTTTTGTAATTGCATACTCACGAGAAAGGTCAATAATTGTTTCTGCGGGTACAGAGGTAATACTCGCTGCCCATTCAGGTGTTTTAGGGATTCCATCCTCTTTGCCTATAACATACTCTTTAAACTTCTCAAAACCTATAGTATATTTATCTAGAAATTCTTGATCATAAAGATTTTCTTTAATCATTACATAAGCCATAGCCACCATCATTGCTGTATCAGTTCCAGGTATAATAGGGATCCATTGATCTGCTAAAACTACAGCAGAATCACTATATCTAGGGTCAATACATATTATTTTTATACCCTTCTCTTTAGCTTTAATTAAATTAAATATTGTATCTGTACCAGAGATCATCCTAGCAGGATCCCACCCCCACATAATAATCAGCTTAGAATTTAATAAATCTGTACGACTGTGTCCTACAAAGGGAGAAGTATACTGAGTCTGTGTTGCATACACCGCTCCTTCACTTGATACATTACCATAATGAGTTGAATATCCCCCAAATTGAGTCAAAAGCCTCATCATAGCGAACATCCCATCATGATAAGCGCCTTGATACCCACCGCCCATTACTAAGAATATACTTGAATTACCATAAATTTTTTTAACTTCTTTTAGTTTTTCAGCAATTTCATTTAATGCCGTGTCCCATGAAATACGTTTGAATTTACCAGTTCCTTTTGCACCATCTCTCTTTAATGGATATTTTAATCTATCTGGATGATAGACATATTGCCTAAGAGCTCTACATCGTAAACAAGTTCTAAGTTGTTCATCTTTTTCTTCATAATCATCTCCTTCCACTCTAATAATTTTACCTTCTTTAATGTGAAGTCGAAGAGGACATCTTCCTCCACAATCAAATGTAGAAGCGGTACGGACAATCTGAACATTTATTTCGTTTTCATTAGTTTCTTGATTTTCCATTATATCCTCATTTTTTTTTGAAAAACGATCAATAATTACAAGATTATACTCGGTATGAGTTTAAATGATATATATATCTTTCTTATTCAACATTAAAATATTTATTGACTAAAGATTTCTTTAGGTGTTGTAGCACCTTCTTTTTTATCTGGCAAATCTTTCATTAATTCAGATTCAACTCGTTCAATTAACTGTTGAGGAGTGAATGGTTCCCAATTATTAGAAATTTTCTTTACAGCATGCCAACCACGATAAATCCATACTTTATCTCCAATGGCCCTGAAAACTTCTCCATTTATGTTTTTAGCTGCATCTGAGGCCAAATAAACAACTAAGGGAGCAAAATGAGAGGGATTAAAAATATCAAAGCCATCTTTAGTTTTAGTATTCATCCGTTCAACTAATCTAGGTGCTAAATCAGTAGTCATACGGGTTCTAGCACTTGGTACAACGCAATTAACGGTAGCATATTTTTCAAGTTCTAAAGCCACTATCACAGTAAAAGCTGCAATACCTGATTTAGCGGCGCCATAATTTGATTGTCCTATATTCCCATATAAACCAGAATCTGATGAAGTATTTATAATTCTGCCAAAATTTTCCAAACTAGGATTTAACTTTCCTATTTTTCTAAAATATGCGGCAGCATGCCTGGTTAAATTAAATGTACCCTTCAAATGAACTGCTATTACTGTATCAAACTCTCCTTCTGTCATATTAA
Source organism: Candidatus Hermodarchaeota archaeon (assembly GCA_048885765.1). Lineage (GTDB taxonomy): Archaea > Asgardarchaeota > Lokiarchaeia > Sigyniarchaeales > SOKP01 > Loki-b32. The sequence goes on along the minus strand of JBHLLI010000026.1, from coordinate 21,517 downwards.
ATATCATCCTATCCCTAAGTACACCAGCATTATTCACTACAATATCTAATTTTCCAAATTCCGAAATTGCTTGATCTATCATGCGCTTTGTTTTATTAAAATCAATTACTGAATCATAATTTGCTATTGCTTTGACCCCATAATTTCTGCATTCTTTTACAACTGAGTCTGCAACACTAATTTCTTGATCTAAATCACTAGCACCTGCGCCAATATCATTTATTATTAGATTACATCCGTTTTTTGCCATAGCAAGTGCTTCTTCACGTCCTACACCGCGTCCTGCTCCAGTTATTATAGCAGTTTTTCCATCTAACAATCCCATAGTTTTAATAAGTTTTAATTATCAAATATAAAATTCCTATAGAAGATCTCATTATTAATAAGACATTTTTCTTTAAAAATTAAGAATTTAACAATTGTTCTAATTTAACTATTACAAAATTACGAAATTCTTCCCTACTAAAATCAGTTTGTCCAAATTGTAAAATTTCGCTAGCATAATCTTCTTTGTATTTTGGGTCTTGTTCGACAGTCCTCATATGGCGTTCAACTAATGCAGTTCCTAAAACTAAACTATAAGTAAAGAAAGTTAGCATTCCAGCATTAGCATTCTTAATTTCTCCTATTTCAATGGCATCCTTTATAACATTAGCCGTACCTCTGAGATAGTTAAATTCACGATAATCCTTTTCAAATGGACCTATCTTGTTAGAAGGAGGAGATTCTCTTAGATGCATCATAGCAAAAGCCCCAAAATCTTTTTCAGCAAACTCTAAAAAGTTGTTAAAAATTTTCATTAAGAGCTTTTTAATAGGACCCTTATGTTCTTTAATTATGTTTATGTTTTGTTCTCGATATTGTGCATAAAACTTGTTTCGGATAGCTATCCATAATTCTCTTTTACTCTCAACATAATTATACAAGTTATTCTGATTCATTCCAAGGATTTTAGCTAACCCTCGTAAACTAAATCCATCTCTACCCTTTTCTAAAAATAAATCTTTTCCTGCTTCTAAAATTTGTTTAAATTGAGCTGCCTTCTTTTCAGGAGAACGATTTCGGGTCTTTTTTGAAGAATTTTCAGGCATTTTTTTCATTGACTCCTTTTTCAAAATTAGATCTTATTATTATCTTTTATAATAAAAATAACTCCAAATTTGCCTATACTAAATTAAGTATCTTTAATTTAAATATAAAATGTATATTGGAAAAATGATTATTGGAAAAAAATGATGAAATCATCATCTAAGAACTAAAAAAAAATATGATTTATCTTATCTAAGATTTAATCATAGAATAATTATTTCGAATTACAAATTCTGCCTGTTTAATTATTCCTTCAATAATATCATTGACATTATCAATACTATCAATAATACCAATTGATTGCCCTAATAACACGGCACCAGTTTCAGTATCTCCATTATAAACCCTATCATAAGCCCCTAAATCATGTACTCTTTGCTCAGGAGTTATAGATTGCTCATAAGCAATCATTTCCTCTTTAGAACTGGGTGCAGGATGAGATAAAGCGTATTCATTTTTATATAAACGAATAGGTCCAAAAGCTCCAGTAAATAATCCAGTGTCTTGTGGTTTCCCTGGTGGAATCAATGCTTTATATTTTTCATGAAATTCACTTTGTTTTGAAGCAATAAATCGAGAACCCATGGCTATTGCTCCTGCACCCAAAGAGAGTGCCGCTACTAATGCTTCTCCAGTAGCAAAACCTCCACATGCTATCTTAGGTAAATTGGGGAAAGTTTTATTAATTTGCTGGAGCAAAACTAGAGTACTTACTCGTTCATAAGATTGATGGCCTCCTCCTTCTGTGCCAGTAACTACAATCCCATCCACCCCAGCATCTATACATTTTTGTGCGAGCCATACAGCAGGAGCTACATGGAAATGTTTAACTTCTGAATTCTCCCTTAATTCCATGAATGATTTAGAAGCAGGTAAAATCTTTGAAGAACCTGCTGAAGTCAACCAATACTTACATTGATCTCGCATTTTTACGTTCCCCATAACGATTCTAGGTAATTTTCTTACCATTTCTCGCACTCCTCGATTATTACGAGATGTAAGTATATTAAGACCGAATGTCTTATCTGTATGCTCAATCAGATATTCTAAACTTGCAATATGCTCCTTAACAGGATCTGTTCCCACTATATTAACATTTGATAAAACACCCAAACCACCAGCTTCACATACAGCAAGAGCTAAATCACGTGTAAAAAAGGGCCCCATAGGTGCATTAAATATCGGGTATTTTATCCCAAACATTTTAGTTATATTTGTTTCAATCATTTTTTTCATCCTCTTGAATTTTAAGAATTTTTTTATTATTAAATATATAAAAAAATATTAGTATAGACTATACCATCTCAATAAATTTTCCAGATTTAAGTAAGTTGCAAGGCTTTAGGTAAGACTTCCCTAATTTTTCAGCTGTTTCTTCCAAGAGATTAGCTAGTTGTCCATAGTTCTCAGTAGCATACTCCATGGGACCTTTAAAATTCATACCAGCTAAGATAGCTTCATCAATTACTTTCCAACTTGATACAGCACCCTCTTCTAAGATTCGACATCCTTCATTAGCATTGATCGCATTAAAGATCTCCTGGTTAACAAGTCCTGCTTTTTTAGAGAGGTCAGGTTGAGGTCTACCTTTTGACCAATCATAAAATCCTTGTCCCGTTTTTTTACCTAAAGTTTCTTTTTCTATTTGCATAGTTAAAACTTTACCAGGTTTAAAATCTGGAGAAAGTTTTTCACTATAATAAAGTGCTCCGTGATAAGAAATATCACGACCAGTAAAATCTGCTAGTGTTAATGCAGACATTGGAGTATTTGGAACAGTTAGATCGGCATCTACTTGTTCCCAAGGGTAGCCCTTCTCGAATGCCAAATCAATAATATAATTGAAATAAATACTCCTAGGAGCAAGAACACGATTAACAATAAATCCTGGGCGATCCTTCTGTACTCGAGCAATATATCTTTCTCCTCTTAAGCATGGCAGTGTTTTCGCAACTTCAACTCCTATATTCATAGATTCTTCTGAACTCTTATCACCCTTAATAACTTCGATAAGACGCATTAATGGAGCTGGATTAAAAAAATGCATTCCTATTACATTTTCAGGTTTCCTACATTTCTCAGCGATCTCAGTTATACTCATTGTTGAGGTGTTCGAAGCAAATATGCAATGATCAGGAGAATTTTCAATAACATCTTTACATAGTTTTTGTTTTAAATCTAATTTTTCTACAACTGCTTCTATTACTAAATCAGCATCCTTAACAGCTTCTACGATATCTTTGGATGTTTTTAATTTTGCTAAATAGTCTTTCGCGTTTAAACCTTCAGGCAAGCTTCCTTTCGATGCTAGTTTTTCAAATCCTGTTTTTATGTAATCTAAACCTTTCTCAATAATCTCATCATGAATATCAACCGCAATGACATTGTAACCTGCCATTAAGTAAACTTGGGCAATTCCCTTACCCATATCACCAAAACCAAGCATAACAACATTATTAGCATTCACCATAAATTTCAACATTATTTTTTAATAATAAATTATGTTGTAAATATACATTATCCATTAAAATTCTTTCCCCCGATAAAATGTTTCAAATACATATCTGAGTTTAATATATGTTAAATTCAAATGGATAGTGATTAATTGAGAAATAAAAATGGTTTCTTCTAATTGAGAATAATTGTTATCATTTAATTTGTTCAAGTATAATAAAGTATTTTGCCGTTCTTTTCAATTTTATTTACTTTTCCTTCAGCTTCAAGATAAAAAAGATGTCCCAAAACTTCGCTTAATGCCATATATGAATTCATCTCGTCTAAATCCTCTCCAAAATGGATTTGAGAAATTCTATATGCCGTTAATGGATTTTCTTTAATAACTTCTGAAATTTCTTTTAATCTGGTTTTATGGTGTTCTTTAATTTGTAAAATTCGTTCATGTGGGTTATAAATTATTTCTTGGTGAGCTGGGAAAATGATCTTAGGTTTCAAGCTGTCAATTTTATCCAAGGAAGTTAGGTAGTGTTTTAAAATATTATTGAACTCCTGATCTTTATATTTTTTTGTCAAATTTGGGGGAATTATGAAATTTCCTATATGTGGAGTTATTCGGCTTAATATGTGGTCACCTGAGAATAAATACTTCTTTTCCTTATCAAAAATACAAATATGGCCAAAGCTATGCCCAGGAGTCCAAATTATTTCTAATTTTTCAAATAAAATGTCTCCATCATGAATAATTAAATCAGGATTTTGATATTGTAAGAATCTTGGCCAGAACATAAAGAATTGAACCACCCTATCTCCTTGTTCTTTCCTAATTCCATATTTCATTAACTGGTTTGCCATTATTCTAGCTTCTTGTTCTAACTCATGCATATTGCCATTATTTGTTTCCCATTTTAAAATTTCATGAGTTATATCATGCATTAAAATTTTGATTTTAGGATTTTTCTGTTTGAGAATCTTTATTAGGCCTATATGGTCTGTGTGCATATGTGTGATAATGCAGTAATCAAGATCTTGAGTAGATATGTTCATTTTTTCAAAAGCTAGGAAAAGCTTTTTTTTCCAGTTTCCCATATTTAAACCAGAATCAATGAGAATGTTTTTCCCATTTAATTTAAACAAATAAAGACAAACGTATTTAACTGCGAAGGGTACATCGATTTTAATTTGATAGATTCCTTCAATTTCTTCTACAGTAATTTTTGAATTTGACAATAGTAACTTTTAGAATATTCTTACTTTAGTAGGTAAAACTTTGAGAATTTTTGTACTTTCTGATATAGATAATATGAAATGATTTGACAAAAAATTAAAAAATATAAGCATAGAAAAAATAAAGATCAATAATCTATCTTAATTCTACAATACAAGTTATAATGCCAGAAATTGATGGTTTGCTAAGGCTCTCAAAAAAACATATTAAACCCGCTTCTCTTGTATTATCAAGGGCTTTTCAAAATGATCCAGTTCTTCGATGGCAGATCCCTGATGATTATAAAAGGTTTTCAAAAATCAATTATTTGTGGGAGCTTTCCCTTCGTATTGGAATAAAATATGGAGAAGTATATGGAACTTCAGAAGATTTAGAAGGAGTTGCCATATGGAGACCTCCTAAATACGCAAATATATCATACTTAAAATATATTAGAAATGGTGCAATCAAATTTCCCTTTAAATTTGGCATAAAATCCACAAAAAGAATTACATTTGCTAAAGCAGTTAGAGATTCCATCAGAAACATTTACATGAAAATACCATATTGGTACTTAGAATTAATAGGAGTGGATCCTCAACATCAAGGAAAAGGTTTTGCAAGTATGCTTTTAAGACCTATGTTAAAACGAATAGAAGAAGAAAAATATCCAATTTGGCTTGAAACAGTATTGAAGAAAAACGTATCTTTTTACGAGCATTTTGATTTTTATAAACTTGAGGAAATAATAATACCTAATACCAATATAATCAACTGGTTTATGATTAGAACTGGTGAAATCTAAATCTAAAATTAAATATATAGTTTTATTAAATAATATTTTCTGAATTAAAATGAAATCCAATAATATTAAAAATAGATTTTTCTATTATTCTAATTACATTATTTTAAAAAATAATTCTAAATAAAAAAGCTGGTAAACAAATGGAAAAAAACTTAGAAAAGGGATTAAATAAAATTCTTAAAAAGGAAAAGTTTCAGGGTAAAATGATTAGCTACATATCAAAAATAGGTAAACTATTACTTTTTTTATTACCTATAGTTCTATTAATAGTAACCCTTCTTGCTCTTATACAGGCACTTGATTTTACCCTGAAAATCATATATTTAGTAGTTTTGGTAATATATACATTTAATTCATGCATGCTATTGCTAGGAGCTAATTCTACCGAAAGTTCTCTTAAAATGAGATTAAAATTTGAAAGAAAACGGGGAAGACCAATAGATAGTCTTGATGGATTTGATCTACTTTCCAGTAGTGTAAAGAGAGTTACGAACTTATTGAAAATTATTTCAATAGTATGTTTTACTGCCATCATATTATTTGCAATTATGTTAATTATTAATCTCCTTGATATTGGGTTTGCTGCTGCTGGTTTCGCCTTAGTCGGATTGGGATTATCTATATTAATTCGCAGTTTAAATCTTAACATTCATGACGTAAATGGACTTCAAGATTTCTACAAACCAACGACACACCAAATATTCCTAGATAACTTTTTCGCTGAAATTCTCTCAAATCACTTAGATCCTGTGACCTTTCTTAAATGGGACGAATATTTAGCAGAATTAAACAAAATCTTAACTCCTGAGTTTGTTCAAAAAATAAAGGAAGTAGAACCAGATGAATTACCTATAACATTTGCGATTGAGAAGCTTCTATTTCTTTACTATCTTAAATTTCAAGAAGTTTTATCTGAAGATCAATTGATTCAAGAATTAAGAGAAATTATTAATGTGGATTCAGTTAATTTTAACGTCGAAAATGGAGTATATATAGAAGGAGCGTGGTATTTTGGTATGAAAGATATATATAAACTCTTTAGTTATATAAAGAAATATAATCCTGGCTTTTTCAACATAATAGACAGATTACAGCTAGAACTCGCGGATAACATTGAACGCATATCAAAAGATCCCATATATCTCGACTCTACAGCTCAAGAAATTGTTTATCTCAATTCAGAATTGAATATTTTTTGTTTCTTATATAATAATTCTCCAGAGGATAAAAAATATATCCTGAAAGTGAATGCCCCTGGATTTGAACCCAAAAGACTAAAACTTGACATAAAAGTTGAAGGACGAGGCACTTTTTTAATCCCTAATGAACCTATTCCTTTAATCTCTTCTAAAGGACGAGATATTGCTGGTGTTTTATCAACAATGTTAGAAAACGGAGACACAACTTGGTTGACTTTAGAACCTCGTGAAACTGGTGAACAAACGATTCAAATATTTTTATTATCTGAAGACGGAACTATAATAGAAGGAAAAACTAGAGTGGTAAAAGTATCAAAGAATATTAAAGATTATCTCAAGAAACTCAGTTCGATTGGGTCATTAATCGGTGGGTTAGCTGTGCCTATTGCTCGTATTCTTCCTACGTTTTTAACTTAAAATAAAATTCAATAATTTTTTCTTATTACTTTTTTCCTATTTATCTATCAAAATGGTTATTATTTTTACTTAAATCATTAAGAAAATGTCCCATATAGAATTTTTGTCGCATAAGTTTAAATATAATTAGTTGACTAGTAATTTGTTTGAATTATGTAATAGGAAAGGATTGAATTTATCTTTAAATCTCTTTTCAATAAGATAACATATTTATTTACTTAAAAAAGTGGGGTAAATAAGATTGATAGTTTCAGAACTTTATCAGGATGAGAAAGCGTTCAAAGAGCTTTTTGAGAATATAAATAGTGGAGTCGCCATATATGAAACTAATGATAATGGCGAAACTTTTATTGTTAGGGAAATGAATAAAGCAGGATTAGAAATGTGTGAAATTACGAGAGAGGCGCTTATCGGGAAAAACCTTCTTGAAGTTTTTCCAAATGCAGATGAGTTTGGATTTATCGATACTTTAAGAAGAGTTTGGAACACAGGTACATCTGAGCATTCTCCAACAACTCTATATAATGATGATAGAGTTCCTGGTTGGACTGAAATGTATAATTATAGATTACCTTCAAAAAAAGTGGTAACAATTTTTGAAACTCAAACTAAACTGGTTGAAGCTGAAGAAAAGCCTAAGGAAACTGAAAAAGAATTGGAGAGATTAAATAAGGAATTAGAAGAAAGAATTAAAAATCGATCCAAAGCATTAGAAGAGTTTGAAGAGAAATATCATAAATTATTTGAAAACTCTCCCATTGCTTTGATGGAGCAAGATTATTCAGATGTCAAAAAATATGTAGATTATTTAAAAAAATCTGGAATTAGCGATTTTGAGAAGTATTTGGATGAAAAACCTGAAGAAATTTTTAATCTTATCTCTAAAATAAAAATAGTCGATGTGAATCAAAAGGTTTTGGAGTTATATAATGCTAATAATAAAGAAAATTTTATTCTTAGAATGAATGATCATGAAAATATTGATAATAGAATGACGGAAGAAGTTCTATTAGATAATAAAATGGAACTTTTATCTTTAATACATAATAATAAAAACTATGAGTCTGAAATTGTCACTAATAGCTTTACTGGAGAAAATATATCTCTCTATGTTAAGACATCAATACTACCCGGATTTGAGAATACATGGGAAATGGTAATTGTTTCTCTTTTAGATATAACAGAAAGAAAACTTACAGAGGAGAAATTAAAAGCATCTGAAGAGAAATATCGAAAGTTGTTTGAGAATTCTCCAATTGCGATGATGGAACAGGATTATTCAGAGGGAAAAAGATATATTGATCAGTTAAAATCATCAGGAATTACTGATTTTGAGAAATATTTTGATGAGAATCCTCAAGAAGTCGTAAAGTTAATAACTTTGGGTAAAATAATTGATGTGAATAGAAAAACTCTAGATCTTTATAATGCTAACACAAAGGAAGAGTTCATTTCAGCAGCGAATCACTTAAGAGATGGTTTAATCAAAAACCTTACTGATGAAGTTTTATCCTACAATAAAGAAGAATATCTTACTTTCATGAAAGGAGAAACAATTTATGAATCAGAAATTGCTTCTAAAACTTTTACAGAAGATATAATTTATATATATGCTAAAACTGCAATAATGCCTGGATTTGAGAACTCTTGGGCAAAAGTTGTAGTTACCCTTATTGATATTACTAAAAATAAGATTGCTGAAGAAAAGTTAAAGGAATCCGAAGAGAAATTTAAAACACTTGCTGATCAATCATTAATGGGCATTTTTATTATCCAAGACAATAAAACAATTTATGCTAATGGAAAACTTGCTGATATGATGGGGTATTCTTTTGAACAGCTTATGAGTATGACTTTAGAAGACCAATTAATAAGAGTTCATCGTGATGATAGAGAATTTGTGAAAGAACAAGCAATAAAAAAACAAAAGGGAGAAAAAGATGTTGTAAATCAATATCAATTTCGTTACAATAAAGAATCAGAAGAATTAATGTGGATCGAGGTGTATTCCAAAACGATTTTATATGGAGGGAAACCCGCTAATTTTGTGACATTTGTTGATATAACTAATCAAAAACAAATTGAAGAAGCGCTACAAAAATCTGAAACTGAAAAATCAGCTATCATTGAAAGCCTTTTAGAACATATAGTCTATCAAACTCCAGATAATACAATAATATATGCTAATAAGTCAGCTGCCGATTCTGTAAACTTATCTCCCCAGGAATTAATTGGAAAAAAATGTTATCAGATTTGGAATACTCGAGATAAGCCATGCGAGGATTGTCCAGTATTAGAGGCAGTAAAAACTAAAGAACCCGCGATTAGTGAAATGTCTACTCCAGATGGGAGAATTTGGCATGTTGGAAGTTATCCGGTAAAAGATAAAGATGATAATGTTATTGCTATTGTTGAATCGACATTAGATATTACTGAGAAAAAAACGGCTGAGGAAAAAGTAAGAAAGTCAGAGGAAAAATATCGAAAAGCATACTACCAAGCTAACTTATATAGGGACATTTTTGCTCATGATATTAATAATATTCTTCAAAATATTAGTTCTTCAGTTGAACTGAGCTCACTTTATCTCAATAACCCTGAAAAACTTCACACAATTAAGGAATTATATGAAATCGTTGATGAACAAGTCAATAGGGCAAAAAAACTCATATTAAATGTAAGAAAGATAACAGAATTAGATGAATCTGAAATTGTTTTAGACAAAATCGAGGCTAATAATGTACTAAAAAACGCAATAGAGTTCTTAGAATCAAGTTTTCAAACAAGAAATATTAATATCGAAATTAACTCACATATGAAAAAGAATTATGTTTATGCTGATAATCTCTTATTAGATGTGTTTGAAAATCTCTTAATTAATGCTGTGAGGTATAATAATAGATCTAATATTGATATCGTAATTGATATTGAAAAAGAGCAAAAAGGAGGTAAAAATTATCTTAAAATGGAATTTAAGGATAACGGAGTTGGTATTTCAGATTATCGTAAGAAAATTATATTTGAAAGAGGTACACAGAAATCCCGAAAAAGTAAAGGAATGGGCCTTGGTTTATCCCTTGTGAAAAAAATCATAGATAATTATCAAGGTGAAATTTGGGTAGAGGACAGAATTACAGGTGACTACAAGCAAGGAAGTAATTTTATAATTTTGATTCCCTCTGATACTTAAGTAGAATAAACTAAAAATTTTTTAAATTTATCAGAAAGATGGTATGAATTTCAAAAGCTTCATTTTCTAACTTTTATCCTTTAAATTATTACTATAAACTTTAAAAATAATATAGATGAAAATGAAATTATGGAAACATATGACTTAGTAGTTATTGGAAGCGGAGTAGGATTAACTGTTCTAAATGCTGGGCTTCAATTCGGTATGAAGTGTGCACTTGTAGAAAATACTAAAATGGGAGGTACATGTTTAACGAGAGGGTGCATTCCTTCCAAAGTATTGGTTCATCCTGCTGATTTAATTCGAGAATCTCAACATGCTAGCAAAGTTGGTATTAAATTCAACGTAGAAGATATCGATTGGGAATTAATAGCCAAACGGATGTGGTCTCAAATAGATGAAAGCAAAATGATTGATGAAGGGCTTTCCACGGTCTCTAATTTGGATGTTTATAAGGGTGTTGGGGAATTTGTCGGAGAATATGAAATGAAAGTTTTGGATACTAAAAAGGGAAAAGAGCTAGGACATTTTAAAGGCAAACGGTTTGTGCTTGCTTCGGGAGCAAGAACATTTATCCCTCCAATAGAAGGAATAGAAGAAATGAACTATATTACTAATGAAAATTTCTTTGGTGATAGGTTTCCAAAAAGCCCATGGAAAAGTCTTATAATAATTGGGGGTGGAGTAATTGCAGCTGAATTTGCCCACATCTTCTCTGCAATAGGAACTGAAGTCACAATAGTAGAGATGTTACCGCGGTTAATTATTACAGAAGAACCTGAGATTAGTAAGTTTTTAGAAAACAATTTCCGCAAGCATATGAAAGTCTTAGTCAATGAAAAGGCAATAAAAGCATATACGAAAAAGAAGCAGAAAGCTGTTCTGATAAAAAATGTACAAACAGGGGAAGAAAAGGAAATAATGGCAGAAGAAATTCTTATTGCTGCAGGAAGAAAATCTAATGCTGATTTATTAAAAGTAGAGTATACTGGAGTTGAAACAGATAAAAGAGGTTGGATAAAAACCAACCAATACCTAGAAACTAATAAAGAGAATATTTGGTGTATAGGAGATGCTAATGGACTATACCAGTTCCGTCATAAGGCAAATTATGAGGCAGAAATTTGTACTAATAATATATTTGGGCCAGAAGATCAAAAAAGATCAGCAGACTACTCTTCAGTCCCCTGGGCTATTTTTACGTATCCACAAATTGGACATGTTGGAATGACGCAAGCAGAAGCAATAGATAAAGGCTATGAGATATTTGTAGCAATAAAGAATTATTCAACCGTGGCAAAGGGATTTGCTTTAGGTTATGAAAAGGATCAAGATGATGATGGTTTTGTAAAATTAATTGTAGATAAAACCTATAAAATACTAGGAGCTCATGTAGTAGGGCCTCATGCTGCAATTTTAGTACAACCTTTTGTTTATTTGATGAATTCTGGTTTTACATGTAGTCTACCTGGAGATCAGGATGAAATTAATATTCTTAAAGTAGAAAGAGCTTGTCCCGAAGCTGGTTCATTTATGCCAATTTATAAATCAATGGTGATTCACCCCTCACTAAATGAAGTAACTGGTTGGGCAATTGGGAATCTGAGACCAGTAAATATCAAAATGGAACACCATGATCATCACCATTAATTAAGGGAGAAAACTGCTTCTTTTCATGCATCTTAAATTATTTTTTAAACTTTTGCTAAAACTTAGTTTTAAATATAACTATTTGATCTTCTAATCAAATTGATAAACTTTTTTGTAAAAACGTAAGTAAAAGGGTGTAATTATGGAATCTGACTTAAAAGAAGACCTTTCCTCCATAGAATCATTAAAAATTTTTAGAAAAGATCTCCAAACCCTTTTTAATTCTTTGGATGATTTCATTTTTATTTTAGATTACAATGGTAACATACTTTCTGTAAACTCTAGTGTAGTAAAAAGCTTAAAATATTCAAAAGAGGAATTAATAGGCAAGTCTGTTTTAACAGTGCATCCCCCAGAGCAACATGAAGAAGGTATTAGAATTTTAGGCGAGATGATAAATGGAACACGAGAAATATGTCCTATCCCCTTGTTTACTAAAGATGGAAGTTTAATTCCCGTAGAGACAAAGGTTACAAAAGGAAAATGGGGTGATCAAGATGCCTTATTTGGTATTAGTAGAGATATAACTGAACGCCAAAAATTTGAAAATGCGCTTAAGAAATCTGAAGAAAAATACAGAGAGCTATATGAAAAAGCTCCTATTGCTTTTTTCTCCATTGGAATTGATAAGAAAATCAATCATTTTAATAACGCAGCTTTAAAATTATTAGGTTATTCAGAAGATGAATTACCAAATCTAACAGTTTATGATCTATATGCTGACACAGATTATGGTTTAACTAAAGCTAAACATATATTCATTCAATTCACTAATGGTGAAATAATTCAGGACGAGATTCTCCAGATGAAAAAAAAAAACGGTGAAATAATTTGGGTAAGTCTTACTGTCAATCCCGTTCTTAATGATTCTGGAGAAATAATTGAATCCCGTTCGATTGTGATAGATATTAATGAACAAAGAAAAATAGAAGAAAAATTAAGGTTTACTCAATTCTCACTAGATAATAGTGGTGAGCCTGCTTTTTGGATGGATTCAAAGGCTAAACTAATATATGTAAATGACGCTGCAAGTAAATCTTTAGGGTATACACGTGAAGAACTACTTAATATGACCGTCCATGATTTTGATCCTGATTTTCCAGCTGAAGCTTGGCCTGAACACTGGGAAGAAGTAAGAAAGAAAGGTAGTTTTACTCTTGAATCTCATCATCGTAATAAGGCAGGAAAAGTATTTCCAGTAGAAATAACTGTGAATTATTTAGAATTTGAAGGTAAAGAATATAACTGTGCATTTGCTCGTGATATTAGTCAACGGAAAGAGTCTGAAAGAAAATTAAGAAATTCTGAAGAGAAATCTCGAGAAGCATTTGACCAAGCTAACCTATATAAAGATATTTTTGCTCATGATATTAATAATATCCTTCAAAATATACAATCATCATTGGAACTCAGTTTACTTTATCTAAATAATCCCGAGAAATCAAGTACGGTAAAAGAATTATATGGAATAATTAAGGAACAAGTATCTAGAGGATCTAAACTAATATCTAATGTAAGAAAATTGTCTACTCTTCACGAATCGGTATTTTCTCTAAAGCCTATTAGAGTTAACAAAACTCTAAAAGAATCAATCAAATTTCTTAAACAAAGCTTTCAAACCAGAAAAATAAATATTCAATTCACTCCTAAGAAAAAAGAATTTTTTGTTTATGCGAATGAGTTATTATTAGATATTTTTGAAAATTTATTATTAAACGCTGTGAGACATAATAGTAATGTTAATGTAAAAATTGAAATTAGTGTGTCAAAAGAAGATGTTGAAGGTAAGAAATTTATCAAAATTCAATTCATTGATAATGGCGACGGAATTGAAGACATTAGAAAAAAGTACATTTTTCAGAGAGGTTCAAAAGAAAAATCTTCAAATGGAGGAATGGGTCTAGGATTGTCGCTTGTTAAGAAAACAATTGATCGATATGATGGAAAGATTTGGGTACAAGATAGAGTAAAAGGAGACTCAACTAAGGGAAGTAATTTTGTTCTTTTAATCCCAGAAGGTCTATAATTTTATAAGTTATTATATGCACTCAACCATCAACTATATAGATTTATAATCCAATATTAAGATTAGATGGTAACAAAAAACTTTAGCTATAAAGCTGATAAGGCAATAGGACAAATTTTTACTCCAAGTTATATTGCTGAATTTATGGTTAATAACCTTAAAAAGTATATTGCAGAATGGAAAAGCAGACCTGATAATGTAAGATTTTTGGAGCCTTCAGTAGGAGAAGGTATTTTTTTAAAACATCTTTTAAAAAATAAGTTCAATGATATTACTGCCTATGAAATGGATATCACTCTAAAACAAAGTCTTTTAAATTTGTATCCGAATGTAGAATTCCGTTTTGAAAATTTTCTAGGAGCCGATCCCAATGAGAAATTCGATATCATAATTGGAAATCCCCCATACTTGGGTCAAAATTACAACTCTGAAGTATTTCAGGACTATACTAAAAGGTTTCCATTATGTAAGAAATATTTTGTAGGAAATATGGATTTGTTTTACTTCTTTATTCATATGGGAATAGAGAAGTTGAATCCGGGAGGAATTCTAACTTTTATAACTACAAACTACTGGATTACTAAATCTAAAAAAACGGGTATAAAATTTCTGAAACCCCATATATTAGAAGATTGTTTTTTAATACAATATATAGACTTATCACATTTACAGCTTTTTGAGGGTGCTAAAGGTCAGCATAATTGCATATTTATTTTACAGAAAAAGACTCGCCAAGATAAACTTCAGAGAAGAAATAAAAATATTGAAGTAATCCAACTCTTTAGAAAAAAAAGTATGGATCAAACCTCTTTGAATGAGAAAATTCTAACAGATCTGATTTATAACGTTGATTCCAATAAAATTAAAAAGTATACATCGGCATTAACTAATCATGATTTAAGAAAAGATCAAAGTTGGAATCTTCTCTATCCGCAGGAAATTAAAACAATTATAGATGAAATTGAGGAATTTTGCAAAGTTAAAGGTAAAATTTCATTGTTAAAAGATTATTTTATAATCCGCAATGGGTTAATTCTTATTAAGGATTCTATATTCATTTTAAAAGAGGGAAAGGATTTAAAAATTGAAAATAACAATTTTTTCATTAATATTAATAGCCAATTTATAAAACTTAATAACTTTGAGAAAGAGAGAATTAAGAAAATATATAAAAGCAAATCGATAAACCCTTATGGCTACTTTGAAGATAATTATGAGGGCTACCTCATATACTTTAACAAAAACGAATTTAATTCAATGAATAACCGAGAAAGAAACAAAATATTAGAATCTAAATACCCAAATCTTTCTAAATATTTAATACAGTTTAAATCGAAATTAAGAGACATTTTAATTAACGCAAAAGAGAATCCAGAGGATTTATATTTCCCAAGAAGAGGATCTTTTATTAGGAGATTAAATGAAAAACATATTGAATCCTTACTTAATCTAGAGCCGTTGTATGATTCATATCCTAAAATATTCTTTAAATATATATCTGATGAAAATTCTTTTGGATATACAAATCATCAATATTATGCTACATCAGATACTTATTTTCTTTGGCCTAAATCTCCAAAAAATGAGATTGATTATTTATTTATTCTTGCCTTCTTGAATTCCAAAATAGTACAGTTTCTCTATAAGGCTAAAAACATTAAAATTAAACGAAGTAAGACTAAACTTGAACAAACTTTACCAATTCCCAATTTAGAAATTTTTAAGACTCCTGAGAAGCAAGAAATTGTTGAACTAATTAAAATCCTTACGAGAATTCTAATAACATATAATAACGATTCGGAATCATCAAGCGATACCTTGTTTTCAAATATTAACAACAATGGATTAAAGAAAAAAATAATTGAAGCCGTAAAACTAAAGAATTATGATTATATAAGAGAACAGATTGATAGTCTGTTCTTTCAATTATTTGAAATAGATCAAAGGAAATTAGAATATTTATTAATGAAATATTATGAAATCTAATAAAATCAATTAATACTGCTCTGGTTCCTTATTATTCAGAATCAATAAGTTTTTATACCTTTAGTGGTATATGTAAATTGTAGTATTGTAAAGTAAAGATTGACAAAATCTAAAATTAAGGTGTATAATATGACGGATGAATTTGATGATATTATTGATGCCATTCGGAAATATTTTAAAATAGATTCAGATATATTTGATGTAGATTTTTTATTTATCCCAGAATCAAAAAATAATATAAATTTAGAGCCCAAAGATAATAAAGCAAAAGGATTCAAGATATCCTATCATTTTGAAACAGGTATGAATAAACCTGAATTTAAAATTGAAGGAAATATTGATGATAAAAAAATTCGAGAATTATTAAAGAACATAGATTTATCAAAATTTCCAACTTTAGAAAAACGATTTGAGAATAAATCTATTGAAGAAATAGATACAGATCAGCTTTCATTAGATTATAATGAACCAGAAGAGGATTTAACAATAATCGAGCCGCTAACTGAGATTAATGATTATAATGGGCATTCAGAAATAATATTTGATATTCCAGGGATTAAAAAAGAAGATGTTATGATTACCATACGTGAAAAAGGAACAAAATTAATATTTAATGCCGAAAATACAATTAGAAGATACAAGAAGATAATTTCTTTACCTTTCAAGACCTCAAACGAAAACTTTGAGATGGAAGTTAAGAATGGATTAGCTATTATCAATGTAAAGAAATTAAATAAATAAGAAGAGGGACTATTTATATTTTAAATTAAAGAAAAATAAAAATAAAGGATGATCAAGCATGAGTGGAATAACTCGAGAATATAAGGGGAGCGGAATAAAATTAAGAGTAAAAGATGCATATAAAGGAGATGCAGGAAGAGGCAGGATAAGAATTGATCCAGATGTAATTAATGATCTTGAACTTCGAACTGGCGATGTAATCGAAATAGCCCATGATGTGAATGGGCAAAAAACTGCAGCTCTTTTATTTCCTGGAAAAGATGAGGATAAAGGCACAAATACAGCTAGAATAGATTCTTCTTTAAGAAGGAATATTGGCGCAGCTTTAGATGATATTGTAGAAATCCGTAAAATTGAAGCAAGTTTAGCTGATAGAATAACTTTTGCAGGATTAGAAGAGTCAATTATTCTAAGAACACCGCAACAATTAACACAGATTTTAGAAAATAGAGTAGTTACCCGGGGGGATATTTTAAGTTTTAATGCAATGGGCCGTAGAATAGACCTTGTTGTTATTGATTACCATCCTAAAGCAGATGCTGTTAGGATTGATTTAGATACAAAGATAACAATGTCTGAAAAAAGTAGTAAAGAGCTTGAAGAATTAGAAAGAAGAAAAGTTACCTATGAAGATATCGGAGGATTAGAAGAAGAAATTCAGAGAATCCGTGAAATGATTGAATTACCAATAAGGCATCCTGAATTATTCAAAAGAATTGGCATCGATCCCCCTAAAGGAGTGTTACTTCACGGTCCCCCTGGTACAGGAAAAACCCTACTAGCAAGAGCCGTTGCTGGAGAAACAGATGCACATTTTGAAACTATAAGCGGACCAGAAATTATGAGCAAATTTTATGGTCAAAGTGAAGAAAATCTCCGTAAAGTTTTTGAAAAATCTAAAGAAATGGCTCCTTCAATAATATTTATAGATGAATTAGATTCAATAGCCCCTAAGAGGGGGGAAGTCACTGGAGAAGTAGAAAGAAGAGTAGTAGCTCAGTTATTGTCATTATTAGATGGCTTAGAAGGAAGAGGAGAAATTATTGTTATTGGTGCGACGAATAGAGTAAATGATATTGATCCCGCTCTCAGACGACCAGGAAGATTTGATAGAGAAATAGAAATTGGTGTTCCTGATACAGATGGTCGATATGAGATCTTATTGATTCATACACGAGGTATGCCTTTACATAGTGACGTTGATCTTCGGCTTATAGCAGAAAAAACTCACGGATTTGTTGGAGCAGATATCGAAGCTTTAGCGAAGGAAGCCGCGATGTTAGCAATAAGAGAATTATTACCTAAAATAGATTTAGATAAACCCATTCCTCTTGAAGTATTAAAAGAACTTCAAATTAAAAAGGAAAATTTTGATTCAGCAAGAACTAGTATTGAGCCTTCAGCTTTACGAGAAGTGCTAATTAGCCAACCTACTGAAACATGGGACGATATTGGAGGCCTACAAGATGCTAAACAGCAACTCCAAGAAGTTATCGAATGGCCTTTAAAATATCCTGAATTATATAGTCATTTGAACTCTAAACCTCCTAGTGGTATATTACTTTTTGGCCCACCAGGTACAGGAAAAACACTCTTAGCTAAAGCATTAGCTCATGAAAGTGAAGTGAACTTCATTTCAGTAAAAGGTCCTGAATTTTTATCTAAATGGGTTGGAGAAAGTGAAAAGGCTGTAAGAGAAACATTTCGAAAGGCAAGAGCAGCATCCCCCTGTATAATATTTTTTGATGAAATTGATGCAATAGCAGGCATGCGTGGGAGATTTGCTAGCTCTCAAGTAACTGAGCAAGTGGTCTCTCAGTTATTAACAGAAATGGATGGGTTAGAGGGTTTAAAAGATGTAATCTTACTTGCTGCGACAAACAGACCCGATATGTTAGATCCCGCGTTATTACGATCGGGAAGATTTGGACGGCATATTGAAATTCCAATGCCTGATAAAGAAGCTCGTAAAGAGATTTTTAAAATTCATCTTAAAAATAAACCTTTAGATGATGATGTAGATATCGATCAAATGGCACAAGATCTAGAAGGTTATACCGGAGCAGATATTCAAGCCATTGCGGAAGAAGCTACCCTTTTAACTATAAGAAAGGCTGTCGCAGATTTAAATATAAATACCCAGAATGCAGATTCTGTTAAAGTTGTGAAAATAGCAAAAGCTCAGTTTGATGAATCTATTGAAAAAGTACTAAAATCGGCTGACAAAGCTAAGGTATCTCATGATAGATATGCTAAAGAACCGTCAGAAGATTTATATCGTTAAAAGTAAAAAAAAAAATAGATAATAGAAAAAGGTGAATAACTAATGGAATTAGAAAAGCAGGACGGAAAAAACGTATTTCTTAGTATGGATAATCTACTCGAGATATTAGGAAACCCAACTAGAAGAATTATTCTTTCTAAATTAGCAAAAGTTCCATTAGGTGCTTCAGAATTAGCAGCGTCATTTGGTAAAAAGATTTCAAGACAAGCAATTCACAGTCAACTTAAAATGCTTTCTGACTATGGGATCATTCAAAGTTTTGGTGAAGACCCAAGAAATATCAAATATCGTATTAACAGTAATCTTTCCTTGAGAATTGATATCACTCCGGATTATTATAATATAAATTACAATGTTTCTAAAATTGATGATTCTAGAGGGAATTTAAAATTAAAAGATACAGGTGTTCAAATAGCCTATCAAAAATTAAAGCATCCTGATAAGAAACTTAGATTTTTAGGGGAAAAAATTAAAGAAATTGAACAGAATTTAAGTGGATTAGAACGAGAAAGAAACGCTCTTTTACGTAATAAAGAATGCTTTATTATAGAATTAAAAAAAATTATCAGAGATCAATATGAAGAAGACTTAAAAACAAAAGAACAACCTAATTTAGAGAAAGAGATTTTTTATACTCTTTTTTATAATCCAATGAAATATTTTGATAGAATTAATATTGATAAACTACTTGATGATATGTTCTTTTCAGAAATGGGACCTATTAGAAGAGACCAACATAAAGTTTCCATAAGACACCTACTTAAAGATTTGTCTAAATTGATGGACTTCTTAAGAGAAGATGAGGAAGATTTTTGGTTCTTCGACATATAAAAAATAGGTAATATAAATCACAATATCTAAAACAAAGAGTTAAGTGATGAATTTACAGGATTTAAAGAAACAGATGCCAAGTATATTTGAACGAGTCAAAAAAGACGTAAAAAAAGTCTATGGTCGACATAGAGCAGGTTTAAGTCTTGGACTTGTTGAAATGGGCATGTTTGAAGGGGGATTTATTGGAGGAATGCATTTCAGTCCTGGCACAGATATTGTAATGAATAAAACTCCCTTAGAAATTATTTTAAGAGAACAACCTTACGAAATTGTATGGGCTTATACATATCATATTCTATTACATGAATATATTCATTCCTTAGGGATTCTAAATGAACAAAAGTGTAGAATAATAACACTTAGAATAAGCGAGAAAATATTTAAAGAAACTGATCATCCTGCTGTAATCTTAGCTAAAAATGGTATCGGAACTTTTTTTCCTGATTTACACTTAATCTATGCTCCTCCTGATTTCAGCCTTGATGGAATTCCAATTGAATATATTTTTAATTTTGATCAAGAGAGTTATGATTATTACTCTTAAGAAATCCAAATAACATTTAGCTTAAAATTTGATTAAGAGTATTTATTAGTTTTTTATGAGTAAATGGTTTATCCAAGAATCCTTTTGCCCCACAGGAATAGACTTCTTCTTTTATTGTTTTGTCAGCACTAGCAAAAATAACTCTTGAATTATGGTCAATTTGTAGGATTTCTTTCAATGCATCTAAACCATTCTTTATAGGCATTCGATAATCTAAAATTATAATATCAGGTTTTACGGAAAAATTTTTAAACATTTTTATTGCTTCCTCTCCATTATTGGCGATACCTAATACTTGAAATCCTGACATTCCTAATAAGAGTTCATACAATCTCTGGAGATCTCGGTCATCTTCAGCAATAAAAATAGTTTTTATTCTTATATCACCTTCGGTGCTTTTAACCCCACTACTACTCTACTGAATTTAGATATTTGAAATATCTATTTTATACTTGTTAAATTTACAAACCTATTACAGAAATTATTATATTTATGCTTTAACTTTTAAAAAAATAATTACCTAAAATCAAAGTTTTATATGAAAATATAAATATCCGATATGGTTAAAATCCATTATCATAAATTTTTTTTATACTATATTTTTACATCAATTTAGAACATTTTTAATTTACGAGAAGCGGAAAAAAAATTACACAAACTACATCATCTGGAAAAAATATTAACGACGAAAAAGAATCTATCGAAAAAAGTATAGATGTCAGTTCAGAACAATTAATTCTCAAATGGAAATTTCAAAATGTTGATAAAAAACTTACATATGACATAAAAAAATGTATAGGATGCTCATTATGTAAAATTGTTTGCCCTGTTGATGCGATTGAGCTTGGTCCAATTCCTGATATTGCTCAAGGAATATTAGATGAAGATAATCCTAAAATCTTAATTGACCATGAAAAGTGCTGTTATTGCATGTTATGTGCTATTGTTTGCCCAAATGATGCATTTCATGAAAATATTAATCCTAAAGAACAAATAAATCTAGAAGAATTTCCTTCAATCGGTCAATTCTTCAAAATTGACATGAAAAAATGCATTGAAGACTCAAAAAGTGAAATTTGCCAACTCTGTCT
>JBHLLI010000025.1:0-39663 GCA_048885765.1 Candidatus Hermodarchaeota archaeon | reverse complement strand
GCTTAATAATATAATTATTAACCGACAAAGCAACCCTTATTTAGATATTAATAACTATCTAATTATTTAAATATGTTTTAAAGTAAAAAATTTTTGGATTTTAACACGAAATATTATTTTAGGGCTCCAAGAGATAAAAAAAATATTCTTTCAAAATGATCTTAAATAAATCTACCTTTATTTCTTACGCATACGATAATTGTATAAATAAGGATTGTTATTGAGATAAAATCTGTCGTAAGAAAGAAAGAATACATACTTACGATTTCAAGGCTATGAGAAAAATTCCACAGATAATAGAGATTATTATATACTGAATTTGATTCTATAATAATAAAGATTATGGATAGTAAGAAAAGGATTCCTAATGATACTCTAGTTAACCTAAAAAAAAACCATCTTACAATGCTACTTTCAATTCTATTAGACATTTGTATTCTTGCACATAAGACTATAATAGTTATAAGAAAACTTGTAAGAATCAGTGGTATTAGGGTTAATATCATATATCTGACGAGTGAGTCAAGATGATATGCTAAAATATCTGGAATTGAATAAAATATAAATAAACTCAATAATGTCCGTATATTTATGTACAAAGTAGTGATATAATTTAAGCAAAACATTAGTGATATAAAAGATAAAATAACAGTTCCGGTATTATTTATACGGAAGCCAAATAATGTACCTTCCGGATCTTCATTAAAATTCAATATAACACCACTTTTAAATAAGTATTCATAACTAAAGGTGCAATTCTGCTAAAGTAAAGTTTTCTTATTTTTCACACAAACTATTAGAGTATAAATATCAATTATTATTAAAATTAATGCTGCTACACTCTGGACAATATGATAAATTATAAGATAAATAATTCCATATTCAATAAAATCTATAAGAACAGTAAAGTAATTATATAAATTGAATGAACTAATAATAAGATATACCAAGGATAATATTGCTAAAGGAGCTATAGATGCATTTGTTAATCTGAAAGAAAGCCATTTAACAAAAATATCTTCACTTCTAAAAAAATTCTGCAATTTTACGCATAAAATAAATATAGTTAAAGCTAAACTTACTATACTTAAAGGGAAGATAAGAGCTATTGTGGTTCTGATTAAATAACCAATATTAGCTATTAGTTCTGAAATTAAACTCTGGAAAATTGTAAGCACTAATGACTGTCCAATATAATATACGTGAGGAATAAACTGTATAATAATAGTAAGAGATATAAAAGCTACTATTATAGTTCCTGTTTTGTTTATTCGAAAACCAAAAAGTCTTACTTCCGTATTATCTATACTCATTATAACACATTATTGAGTTTGGAAATCTATTAGAAAAATATAACCCTTAACTTTTAAAACTAATTGTTTTTCATAGGATTTGAATTATTTTTTTTTACTTCGGTATCATTGCCTCTTAATACTGTTATTAGAATGGCTCCAAAGATTAAACCACACCCAATCCATGCAAATAATAATAATATCTCATCACCAATTAAAAAGCCAAACAGAGCTGCAAAAACTGGTTCAAGTGTAAATATTATTGCGGTGGTTGTCGGTCCTTGATATTGTTGACTCCAATTTTGAAATAAAACTGTTAAAGTCATAACAGCAATACCCATATATATAAATGTAATCCAGAGTGAAGGAGAATATAAAGTTAACGCGTAAGGTTCTCTTAATATTAAAGAAAAAATAAAACTTAGGAAAGAAACAACAAAAACTTGAATAATTGAATACAAGTATACATCAACTAGGCGAACATATTTGTCATTTAAAATGATGTAAAAGGCAAAAAAGAACGCACAAACAAGTACAAGAAGATCTCCAACAATTAATCCTGATACGCCTTCCAATAATAAAAATGCCATCCCAGTTACTGACAAAATAACAGCAAACCAAATTCTTAAATGCAGTCGTCTTTTATACAAGATCCAAGTTAAAAAGGGAACGATTATTGTACTTAATCCTGTTATAAAGCCTGTTTTTCCTGCTGAATCATTGAGTTGAAGTCCATAAGTCTGAAACACAATACCAAAAAAGTATAATAATCCTGTTATACACCCCATTGATAATATCTTTTTATTCAAATTTTTTAGACGTGGAAAGAAAGGAATAAATCCAAAGAAGGCAATCAAAAATCTAAGACCAAGATATAAAAAGATTGGAACACCTTCTATAATATTTTTAGTGATAATAAATGAAGTGCCCCAGAGAACAGTAGTAAGAATCAATAAGAATATAGCAATTATATTCCGATTAGATGAGCTCTTTATCATTACTCTCTTCTCGTGAAGGCTCCTATTATAATCAAAGCTGCTCCAATAAATGGACCAATCACTCCAAAATGAGGTGAATATCCCCCTCCTAAATAACTCCAATGATTAAAGCCAGCTGAATTATAAAAAAGTTCCATCATAATAATCCAAAACAGTGTAGAAAATATTGCTATTCCAGCTATTATAATCATTTTCCATCTGAGTTTCTTAAAATTAAGCGAAGTTCTAGCATAAGTAATTGTTAATGTCATTGCTACTAATGCACTAGAAAAAATTACTAGAAGAAGTGTCCAAGAGACTAAAACTAATGTTAAATCTGTTCTTAAAACATAAATATCAAAAGGATCAACATCGATACCAATTTGTGTCATCCAAACGTAATATAGTGGAGAGCCAGTATCATTATAACTGGTTGGGGTCATAATTGCTATTATTATAATTACTGCTCCAACAATATATAGAGTCCATAGGTGATTTCTAATTTTCATAATAATCCTCTAAAAAATCTAATTAAAGTTATCTATGGTATTTAAATTAAAAACCTTTCTGGTCTTTTACACCACATTATTAGAAATTAAAATTTGACGGGACAAATGTAGATCCAGATCCAAAATATTGATGTGGTGCATAATTTATGCAGATTATGCATATTTTAAACATGGAGTAATATAAATTATGCATATTTTGAATATTTAATTTCAATTACATAAAGATAATTAGTGTTTTTATGCCCAAAACTTATAATGAGATAAATGAAAGGATAAAGAATGGAGATGCTAGAGTAGTTACAGCAGAAGAAATGATAAAAATTGTTGAAGATGAGGGGATTAAAGTAGCTGCTGAAGACATCGATGTAGTAACTACAGGTACATTCGGACCTATGTGTTCAAGTGGGGCTTTCCTTAATTTTGGACATTCAGATCCTCCTATAAAATTCGAAGATGTTTGGCTCAATGATGTTAAGGCATATCATGGCAATGCGGCTGTAGATTGTTATATTGGATGTTCAAAAATGTCTGATAAGCATCCATTTAAATATGGTGGAGGTCATGTAATAGAAGATCTTGTCTCTCGCAAACCAATTAGATTAAGAGGATCATCTTATGTAACAGATTGTTATCCATTATCTGAAGTTGAGACAGAATTCACGATTGATGATATTAATCAAGCAATTTTATGTAATCCAAGAAATGCTTATCAGAGATACGTGTGTGCAGTTAACAGTTCGAAAAAAACATTGTATACTTATATGGGTAAATTACTACCTGATTTTGGAAATGCTCATTTTGCTGGAGCGGGATGTTTGAATCCTTTAAGTAATGATCCTGATTATGAAACAATAGGTATGGGGACAAGAATTTTTTTAGGGGGTGGAGTTGGATATGTTATTGGAGAAGGTACTCAACACAGCCCTATAAATAGAATGGGTACGATTTTTGTTAAGGGCAACTTGAAACAAATGAATTCAGAATTTTTAAGAGGTGTATCTTATGAAAAGTATGGAACTTCTATGTTAGTCGGGGTTGGGATCCCTATACCAATACTAAATGAGGGATTAGCTAAAAAAACAGCAATTAAAGATGAAATTATTTTAACAGATGTGGTAGATTATGGAGTACCAAGAAGAGAAAGACCAATACTTAAGCAAGTGTCGTATAAGGAATTGAAACGTGGATTTATAGAAATAAAAGGAAGAAAAGTAAAATGCTCATCTTTATCTTCTATTTCTAAATCAAGAAAAATTGCTGAAATTCTTAAAATGTGGATACAAAAAGGGAAATTTTACCTAAATCCTCCTGCTGAAACACTACCAATTGAACTAGAATTAAAAACAATGAAACAGACTTAAAAACTAATTTCTTTTATTTAGCGGGAGGTTCACGTAAAAAATGGTACCATCCTCTTCCGAGGATTCAAACTTGACTTTTCCCCCTAAATATCTTTCAGCAAGTAATTTTACACTATATGTACCTATTCCTCTTCCAGATCCTTTTGTTGAAAAAGATCTCTGAAATATTTGGCTCTTTACGCTATTAGACATAGTTAGCGAATTCTTTACCCAAAAAATTATTGATTGATCTGCAATATTACATCCAATTTTTACAGATTCACCAGAATTGTTTGCCTCTAATGCATTTTTAAGAAGGTTGAATAATATCCTAGATAATAATCTTTCATCTGTTTGAATAATGACTGACTCTGACTGAGAATCAACTTCTATATCTTTTTTTTTAGCCACAGTTTGATATTTAATAAGATCTACTGTCTTATTTATAAGATCTAAAGAGTTTTGTTCTTTTAGATTAATAATGAGTTCATTTTTCTCAGCAGCTATCAGATCTCTTTGAGCTAAGAACTCTTCAACTAACATATTTACAGAATTCTTTATCTGTTTAAAGTAGTCTGTCTGTTTTAGATTTAACCCTTCAAGTGGAAAAATTTCTATGAAGCCTGTTAAAACCGTTAATATATTTAATAAGTCATGTAAAAACGTCATTTCCAGAAGTTCTTGACGTTTTTGATTGCTAATGTCAGAAAGAAAAACCATAACAAATTTTTTTTCCTTTAAACTAAACGGTTTCGCTGTAACCATTAAATCAAATGAAATTAAGTTTCCATCAATATTAGATGTAATTCTTGCCTCAGAAGATATTATTTTATCAGTTTTTAAACTCTGGAGTACAGCATACACAGCGCCACAATAACGACAATTTTTACCTGTACCACATCCATGAATATAATCTTGAGAATGAATACAATTAAATATTTCTCCTGGTCTAGAACCTAACGCTTCTTCAATATTTTGAATACCAAACAATTGAATAACGGTCTGGTTTAAAAAAACCACTTGGCGCTCTTTATTAACAATAAATGTAATGTTTGGAATTGAATTAAGAATTTCTTCAAAATAGGTTTGAAAAAATTTTTTTGCCTCTTTTCTAATTTCCTCAGGATTCTTCCGTTTTGCTGGAGCAAAATGGGTATCTGGTTCTTTTTTCATGAAAAATTTGAATTTTCTAGACTATCTAGGTAAAAAATAAATTTACATTTAAAAGATTTGATCAGTAAAAGTTTAAATAACAGTTTTTATAGAGCTTTAATACTTTTTTTTACTTTAAATTATTCTTTCGTTATTATTTCAAAAATATCATCTAAACGAGGTGTTTTTCGCCTAAGGGTGATACAACGTTCCTCTTCACACCCTCGTAATATAGCTATTAATTCATTCAAATGAATAGTAGGAATATCCAACTTCTCTCCAAACCATTTATTCATTTTATCTCTATATTCAGGTTTACTTAATGTATATAAACAGGTTGGACAAGGTGTTACTAAGAAATCAGCGCCTACATTTTCAGTACTCTTTAATTTATTATATGTTATTCTAAGTGCTTCTTTAGGGTTGATTAATAACTGTGAAGCGCCCCATCCACAACAACTTTCTTTTTCTTGATAATCAACTGGTGTTCCCCCAAATAGCGAAATCAATTCATCTAATTTTGTTTTATCTTTTAAATATGCTTCAGCTGTACTTTTATCTCTTGAAAGATTTAAATAATGACATCCATAATGAATGGCGACTTTCAGATCTTTTAAATCAAATTTTAAAGAGTTAATAACCTCATCCCGTATAAGATATAAGAAGTCTAAGTCATGGACTAATTTAAGATTAAAATCTTCGGCAATTTTATATTTATTGGGATAATTTTTGCCCTTTCCTTTCTTTTTTAGTGTTTTTAGAATTTCATTTGTTTTTGTCTTAACTTCAGGGATTTTTAAAAATTCTCTTCCTCTTAAAAGACTATTATAACAACCATTACAGCTAAAAAGCACAATATCAGCCAATTGGTTCATTTCACTTAAATTTCTCTCATTAATTGCAGCAAATTGAGCGCGAGTTATTAAATTTCTTTGGAAGAAGGTACCAGAGCAACAAGATTGGTTTATACACATAGTTATATTTAATTGAAGTTCTTCTAGGAGATCTTGGATTCCCCATCTAACACCAGGAAAGTATTTTTCGAGACAAGCCTTAAAAAGGCATAATTTTTTGTCTTTAAAATAATCTAAAGGATTTTCTGGATAATTCCTTTCTATTTCGTCAAGATTTAAGGCTAGTTTAATTGGTTCCATTGATCTAAAAGTATATTATGATTTTTTTTTAGTTCTCTCTTTGTTTTTATTTTTACTTGCTTTAAATACATATTTTATCCGGGCAAAATTACAAATTTCATTTAATTCTTCCACACGTTCTGGAAGTAGACCGCCATCCAAGGGATCTTCCAATACAGTACCGTTGGTTAGAAATCTTTCAGACATTTCGACATACTTTCGCAAGTCATTATAACGTGGTCCATAACCTTTTTTGAAGCTTTCATTCCTCAAATTAATAATAAGTAATGGGATATTAATATTGTCTTTTGGACATACACGTTTGCAGCGCTCACAAAGATAACAGTACCATATATCTGAATCTTTTAAAACGCTTTTGTCTCCTCTCAAGACTTTTCTTATAATTTTTCTGATATTAAAATTAGAGACTTTAGTTGCGGGACAATCGCCAACGCACTTCCCGCAAGAAATACACTGGATTATATTACGATTTTCATTTACATCTTCTACAAGTTCCTCAAAGAAATCCCAATTCCAATCTGAGTCAGTATATCCATCCATTATTTCGCTTCTTTTTCCCAAAATATTAATATTCTTCTAATTCTATTTGAAATTTATTGTTCATTGTAATAAAAATATTGTATTTATCATTATAACTAGAAAATGCAAAATATTTAATTTTGAAAATTTGTATTATATATATTCTTAGTTGAAATTATCTACATACAGGAATTAAAGGCAAAGTCTGTAACAATATGGAGTAATTTTTATGGTTCAGTACAAAGATGGCAACATATATCTGAAAATTGTATATTATGGTATGGCGGGATGTGGGAAGACTACTATACTAGAAACCCTTTACGACTTAACTAAAGATGGTAAACGAGAAATTGTCCCTATAAGTGATCTTCAAAAAATTGATAGAACAAGTGGAGCAACACTCTATTTTGATAGGGGCATTTTTCAATCAACCAAAAAGAGGAAAGTATATTATAGAGTTTACACGGTAGCTGGCCAACGTTCTTTTGTTGCTTTAAGACGTAAAGTATTGGATAAGCTTGATGCTGAGACAGATGCTGTAATATTTGTTATCGATTCACAGATAAAATATTTTGAAGATAACATAGAATTTCTGTTAGAACTAAAAAATATCACAGGTGATAGACTTATTAAAGAAATTCCTTTTATAATCATGCTAAATAAGCAAGATCTTAAAGATGTTATTGATGAGGATGACTTCATCCATATATTAAAAAGAGAAAAGTTATGGTATGAACCCGATCATGAACTTTACATTTGGAGTCCTCTAATTTATAAAACTTGTGCATTATATGAACAAGAGAAGGATATTTATAGAAGTTTCCATGAGATTGCTAGAAGAACAGGATTATATCATATATATGGGGATGGTAGAGCCCCCAGAGATAATAAATTTTCAGATACTTCAATTCTAACGCTTTAAGATTTATTAATTTTAAATTAGTACATAATATTTATTAATTTATAAACAAAATTATAACTGTTAAAGTGATTTTGATAAACAAAAATAATTATTAGAAGGTGTTTACTTATCGCTCTATCTTATGTTGGATGGTTAAGTGGGATAACAGCATTAGGAGTTTTTGTTTTTTCTTTGGTGTTTGGTTTATTCTTTGTTATTAAAGCTTTAAAAAAAAAATCAAAACTCTTGGTATATCTCGGAATGGTTTACGTTTTTGCTGCACTAGTCTACACTGGAGACGTTCTTGACTTTTTTACAATTCTAATAACAGGAACTAATGTAGATAATTCTTTTGGCATTATAGGACTTATAAATTGGATGTGGTTTCCTGGAGCTGTACTTCCTGCTATGTATATTGGTGCTATTCTCTTAACTCCAAATAAAAAATGGTACATCTTATCAGCCTATATAATTTTAGGGATTATATTCGAATTATTTTTATTTATAGATTTACCTGGTTCAGTCACATTTGTTAACCCTGCAATCCCTGGAGAAGATTTAATAAATGATAATCTTGTCTTTGAATCTATAGCAGGTATAGCTGCTTTAATATTTTTAGTTTCACTTCTAATATTTCTTGGAATTGGCTTTTTAAATAAAGGAATTAAAGCCACAGGATCTTTAAGAACAAAATTTCTACTGATTTCAGCTGGAACATTTATTTATATAATCGGTGCTGTGATGGATGGTTTGTTTTCTCCTGGGATAATCTTAATATTTATACGATCAGCTATGGTTCTTTCTGCTTGGTTTTTTTATTTTGGGCTTCGAGAATGAATCCTTTCATTTTTTTTTTTTATTTTTAAATTAGAAATTTGAGATTTGGAGAACTCTTGTGAGAGCTTTAGGCAACAAAATTATACAATTTCATAATCTAAAGATATTGGCTCCTCCATTTGTTTGGTTAAAAGCTTTAGATGTGCTATATATTCATTTAAAGATATTTGTTTGTTTTGATATCTCTCACTCAGCTTCTCCATGAGGTAGAACGGACTAAATTTAATAAAGCGGACATCTGAAAAAAGAAATACAAATCCTTTAGTTTCATATATAAATTTCTTTTCTATGAGTTCATCAAAGAGTTCTTCGTTATTGTTTAAAATACTGAGACACTCGTTTACTGTTAGTATTTTTTCTCTTAAGGTTTTTATAAGAGAAAATACATCTTTGTTAAATAAAACGGTTTGAATTATATTCTTATTTTCGAAATCTGATAGATTATAGTAATCAAAATAATATTTTTTTAATGTTTCTTTAAATTTATTTAGATCTTTTAATTCTAATTTTTCAGAAGGCAGAGTATTTGGAGGAATTCGAGTACAGGATAGATCTTTTACTAAGAAATAACATTCTTTACTTCCAGGAACATTCTTTTTTTTAATAAGGTTTTCATGAAGGAATGAAATCAATAATAAATCAATATTTACTGTTGAGAAACCATATTCGTGTTTTAGAATATTGATTAATTCAGATTTAGATATTACTCCATTCCTTAGAATTTCTAAAATTGTATATTTTATACGATCCTGAAAGAAATTTATTAAATTTTCCTCTTCATCCAATTTAGAATAATTTCTTATTGTATTAAATGCTTCTGAGATTGTACGAGTAATTTTATTTGTATTGATTAATTCTATTAAATTTTTACTTATGAGTGCTAGAATTTCAGGAGACTCTCTGATAATATCTTCAAGATTTTCTTTTTGTTGATAAACTAAAATAAGAAAATAATTTTCACCTTCAAACTTATGTATTATTGAGACGTACTTGTAATCTTCATCCTCAGGGATAAATTCAATTACAGAATTTTTTTTATCTAGCTCATGCTTTGCCCATATTTTTAAAAATAGATCCTTTGAGGGAAATTTTTCTTGAGGGGGGTATTGTATGATTGGCTCGGGTCCAGTTGATGTCGACCAATGAGTTAGAATTATTCTTTCCATAATTATTTGGTGCAAATTAGTTGTTTAGATTTTATTTTTCTTTTTTATTAATGGTTTTCTATCCTATTTAATTTAACTTTTTAAAGATTTATAATAAATTTTGTTAAATTGTAAACAATCTTCAACTTTATTGAAATAAATTCAATTAAATTAAGTTAATACTACAAAATGTAAAAGAGAGAAATCAAAAATAATCTTCTCCAAAATTAATGGATTGATTTAAAAGAATTCAGGGTAAGATTGTTCTATCCTATTTAAGGTTATAGCTAATAGATTGAGGACTTCCTCACTATTGTTACTTTTTATATTATCCACAAATTGGTCAAGAATCTGGTTACCTGTTGCAATATCCGCTTTAGTTTTTACTTTTTTATAGCGAAATAATAATTCAAATTCCCTTTCAAGCCATAGTAAGTCGTCTTTAAGACTTTCTTCCATAACTTTTTCATATTCTCCACTAACAGTCATGATAATCCTCCTATTATTTTTATACCAAATACCTTAAATTCGATATTCTCAAATTGATTATGAAAAATATATTATTTAAAACTAATTGAACCGAAAAATTTTTATAACAATAGGACGTACAAAAAAGTTTTGTGTACAAAAAAATCAATTTGAAACAATAAAGTTTGAAGAAGGAGTAACTTTCAAGTATGGTAAATTACCCAACTATCTTAATAGAATGTAATTTTGAACTAATGAATTATGAATTGATAAGTTCCTTAACTGTCCAAATTTTTAAAGCAATATCTCGCGAAAATCTTCGAGAGTTCGTAAATAGATTGCATATTATTAGAATTTATCGCCTTAGTAAGTGTATCATAAAATTTCGGTAAATCTAATTCATAAAATTCCTTTGAATCCCTAAAAAGTTTTTCTTTTTCATTCATAGAAGAAACAATTACTGAATCGGTAAAAAAAAAGAATAACATCACAATGATATTTGGAACAAAAAAAGTTTAATTTTGATTATTCAGGATTAATACGAGTTTTCTTCTTTTCGTAATATCTGGCAAAAAGATAATAGGCTAAAAACATCAGGATTAAAACACTTAATACAACTAACAACACCCAATTGAAAACCCCTGCTTGAACCTCAATTAAAGCTACATCAGATGGATTAATAGGAGGTCTAAAACCTAAGAGAAATCCCCAAACAGAATAAAAAAATGCACGAAATATACTTCCTATGAGCGTTCCAATTGAATATTTTTTTAAATCTATATCAACTAACCCAGAAGCATATGATATAACATCAAATGAGATAAATGGGATAAGTCTAGAAATAATAATTGCCTTTACTCCATATTTATTGATTAAATCATCAGCCATATTAATTGCTTTTTCCCCTACAAACTTTTTTGCTAGAGGTCGTCCTCCTTTTTTGCTCACATAAAAACACAATAGACCAGCTGCCATTGAACCAATTACTCCCATGAAACCTCCTAAGAGCCATCCCCAAATCATTCCTGTTGCCAATAGAACTATCTCTGAAGGGATTGGTACTAATAAGCCTTGAAGCGCCATTATTCCGATAAAAAGAAATATGCCAATAAATCCTAAAGCGTGAATCGGATTTACAAACCAAAAGGCAATAATTCTATAAATAAAAGTAGTATCGATAAAATAATTATATATAAGGAGATACACAGAAATTCCAACTAACATAATGAAGATTATAATATAGATGATTGTTTTTGCTCCAAGTTGAGAGAAATCAAATAGGTTTTTGAAATATTTCTTCAATTTTGATGAAAATGATTGTTTTGCAATTTCTTGGTTTTCTGAATCATTTGTTTCCATTTTAATCAACTATTTAAGAGAATAATAAGTAATATTAGTAATTTAAATTTCTATAAAAAGTATTTTTAAAAAAGTATAGCTTAAGTTTTGCTTGTAAATCTAAAGTTTTTAACTCTTACTGGTACCACTCTGTTTTTTATATCATAGGATTGTATGATTGGTTGTCTAAGTTCTTTACCAACTTCAATTTCTTTAAGAATATTTGGAATCTCATCAGTAAACCTCATATTTTTAGCTGAACCTACAATTTCTCCATTTTTAATTATAAATAATCCATCTTTTGTCATACCTGTAATTGATCCTACAGGAGGATTAACAAAATTAATATAATGAAAATTTGTTATAAGTAGACCATCCTTAATCTCTGAAATCATATCCTCTTTACTATAAGCCCCCGGTTTCATAGTTGTAGCAAATGGAAACCCCAGAGTTGTCCCTAAAATATTAAAGCAGGTTCCTAGTGGTTTAATTCCTAATCTAGCCGCATCTAAACGTGAGGATGAATAATTTTTTAAAACTCCATTTTCTACTACCGGGAATGGTTGAGTAGCTAGACCTTCTTCGTCTATTGGTCTAGAACCTAAATGTTCAGGATCATGGGGATTATTAATCAGAGTGAAATTTTTATCAAAAACTTGTTGTCCTAGTTTATCAGTCAAGAAACTAAATTTGTCTATCACTAATCTTGCAGAGGTGGCATAATTTGTATAAAGAAGTAGTCTATTAACAGCTTGGTGATCAAGTATTACCTCATATTCCCCAGTTTCTATCATTTTAGCTCCTAAACCTTGAATAGCTCTTTCAGCAACTTCTTTTGCTTCTTTCTCCATTCCTAATTTAGATAAAAATCTAGAACCAAAAGTACTATTAGAACGGCTTTCTTCGCCTTGTTCTAGGGCATTAATATTTATTGTTGAAGTTATATTCGTATTGGGGTAAAATAAATCTTGACCATTAGTAGAAATGTAATATTTAAAGCCATCGGTTAATAATATATTACCTGAAACACCTTCAATTCTCTTATCTACAGCTTCTCCTGTAACAATAGCTTCTTCTACTTTATCAACTATAGTCTCAGGTTTTATATTTGATACTTTTGGATCATTTAGAGTTAGGGAGGGGAACTGCTGTTTCTGTTTTACTAATCCAGGGTATTGCGGATCAGGAGGAACTAGTTTTACGGTATTAGTAAGATAATCTATAAGATTGAGGATACCTTTCTTTGTCAAATCATTTGTATTTGAATTAATTCTTTGCTTGTCATTGTAAATCACGGTAATTGCGATATCTCTACATAAATCTGAATAATTTTGCAGAATTTCTGAATTTGAAAAACGGGTTACATATTCTTTTCCTATGGAAGCGCTTATAAACGCTTCACACCCAGAATCTTGTGCCCGTTTTAGCGCGATTTCTGAAAGTTCTATTATCAATTCTTTTTGCTTTTCTAAACTCATTTCTATCCCTCCTACCCACTAAAAATATTTACTCCTTGAAATCTGGACCATGGTCCGCCATGTGAAATCCACATTGACTGCATATATGGTGCTCCCTTCCCACAAACTGGCCCATGACCTTCAATTTTCCAATCTTGCGTCATCATATCTAATCCTCCCCAAAATTCAGGAGTGGCAGCTTGATAAATTGTATTTTTCAAAGGTTTACCGAGTTCTCCATTTTTAATTTCATAAGCAATTTGTACAGAAAATTGGAAATTTACCCTTTTATCATCAATACTATGCGATTTCCAATCAATACCATATATTCCTTCTTTGGTTTCACTAATTAGTTCATTAATATCTTTTGGACCATCAGAATCAGGTTCTAGATACAAATTACTCATTCGTACAAGTGGAAAACGATTATATCTATCAATTCTAGCATTTCCATTGCTATGTTCTTGACCTATAATCTTAGCTGTTTGCCTATCTGACTGATAATCTTTAAAAATTCCTTCCTTTACAACATAAAACTTTTTGGTTTTTACTCCTTCATGATCATACTTTTCATGACCGAGTACATTAGGCATTGTAGGGTCACATACCAAATTCACTTTTTCTGAACCATATTGATAATTAGAACCAAGTTTATCTAAAGTTAGAAAACTTGTACCTGCAAAATCTGCTTCCCAGCCTAAAACACGATCAAGTTCTGATGGATGCCCACAAGATTCGTGTATTGTGAGACCAAGCTGGAAAGGTTCTAAGATAAATGTTGTTTTTTGAGGTTTAGGAGCAATAGCTTCTGTAGCTAGAATGATTGCTTCTGATGCAATTTCTTCTGGAGTTTTTTCAAAATCAAAAATATCAATATATTCAAATCCTCTCATTTCATACAAAATTCTATTTCTATTCTGATTATCATTAGCAATTGCTGTTGCAGAACAAATGCACCCAGAAAAAAGTTCTTGTTCAGAAATTAAAGTGCCTTCGGAATTTCCATATTCGAGATTAATTTTTGCGAAATCCATTTCATTCTCCCTAACTTTTATGACATCTCCTTTCTCAGCCATTATAGAATCTGCCTTCTTCAATATCTCCAATTTTTCTTCTATTTCTACCCCAAAAGGATCGATCTTGAAAGGAGTTTCATATCTATCTTTAATTATTGGTTCCTGGGTTAACTCAACTGGATGTTTTATTGTTCTACTAGTGGCTTTAGCTTCTTTTACAGCTGTGCGGACTATTTCATCAATAGTGGATATCTCAACATTTGCTGTGCTTGCAAAACCCCACGCTCCATTTTTTAGTACTCGAATTCCATAACCAATATCTTTACATCTTTTAAGTGTTTCAATTTGTCCATTTCTCACCGCTATTTGTTCTGTTTCGTATCCAAAGAATCTGAATTCGGCGAAATCGACATTATATGATTCTGCTTTTTTTATTGATAAAGTGATAAAGTCTTCCATTTTTGTCAAAAAGATATATTTTAATTCAATTATTAATATGAA
Organism: Candidatus Hermodarchaeota archaeon; assembly: GCA_048885765.1. GTDB lineage: Archaea > Asgardarchaeota > Lokiarchaeia > Sigyniarchaeales > SOKP01 > Loki-b32. The sequence goes on along the minus strand of JBHLLI010000025.1, from coordinate 25,057 downwards.
TTCAATTTACTATAAGAATGAATTTAATTTTGAACAATATAAAACATTTATTTTTAAATCATCAATCATAATGAATGATTAATATTGGCAAGGAGAATAATAATTGAGAGAAATCATTAAAAATATTTATCATATTGGTGATAGTGGTTGTTCTGTTTATTTAATTGATACAAATAGTAAGGATGGTCTCGTTTTGATAGATTGTGGAATGAGTCTTCAAATGATAAAGAAAATAAGCAAAGTTGACTTGAATCCAATGGATATCAATCATTGTATTATCACTCACTTCCATATAGACCATATTGCTGCGTGTTATGACCTCAAAGCTTTCAATAAAAGTGTAAAATTCTACGCTCATGAATTAGATGCGATACCAATTGAAGAAGAAGGTCATGATAAACAAACTGCAGCAAAATGGTATGGAACGAGCTATAAACCAATCAAGCTAGAAAAAAAATTAAAAGGTGATCTCGAAATTTTGAACTTTGGTAATTTTGAATTTCAATGTATTCACACTCCAGGCCATACTCCTGGGTCTATCTCAATCCTTTTGATTGAAAACAATCAAAAAATATTATTTGGACAAGATTTACATGGCCCTATTATTCCTGGAGTAAGTAACTATGAAGATTATCAAAAATCCTTATATAAATTATTAAATTTAAATGCTGATATTTTATGTGAGGGGCATTTTGGAGTTTTTCAATCTGCAGAGGAAGTTCAACGATATATAAAACAGTATATCGATTGAATTTAAATTCAAGTGAATTAGGTTTTTCAAGATTCTGCCTTTTCTTCTTTACCCGTAATGTCAGTTATATCCAATCTTAACATCCCAGAATTCTCATATGTCTCATCTTTTTTAAGGAATTTATTTTTAGTAGCAATAGGATCCGTTTCTAGTTGGTTTAATAATACACTAAAACCCAGTTTTTTTTCTTCTAGTTTTTCAACAATATTCATTTTACCTCTAAACACAACTGAACGATAAGTCTGACCACACCTATCTTCATAACCATTATTTTCTATAACAGTACCGCACACGTGAGGATTAGCTTTTATAAAATCTATTTTTTGCCCTTCTTTTGCACAGTGAAAATATAAAGCATTTTTTGATTCATCATATCCATAACTTAATGAAACAATATAGGGTTCATTTTCTTTACTCATTGAAATAACGGCAAATTTCCCTCCTTTCAATACCTCAATCATTTCTTCTCTGTTTTTTATTTCCTTTTCCTTTCTTCTTACATGATATTTCGGCATATTGAAGACTCCAAAAAAAAAACTTAAAATTACTAAAATTAAATATTACTTCATTTAAATTTTCATCAACATATTAAAGTCAAATCGTAGTTTTGTTTTGAAGTAGAACCATTAATTTTATCAAACTTCCACTATTTATAGAATTTAAGATGATTCTAGAGGATTGGCATACTCATAACGAATTATGTCGCCATGCGGTTGGCAGTATTGAAGATTATGTTAAAAAAGCTATCAATATGAAATTGGATCTTATTGGAATAAGTGATCATTTTCCATATGAGTATCTTAAGAATGGTTCTATATTGATAGATGAAGTTCCTTATCAAGAATATGCTATGAAATTAAATGAGATTAAATCCTATTTCTCGGCTATTGATCAAGTAAAAAGAAAGTATAACAATAAAATTCAGATAAGAATTGCATTTGAAATTGACTATTTTAGGAGTCAAGAGGAAGTATTAAATAAATATTTTAAAAATCAGGCTAAAGAATTAGATTACATATTAGGGTCCGTCCATATGCTACATTCGAAATCAAGATTGTTTGCTTTTGATGATAAGAGATTCATAGGCATGTATAAGGAATACGAGAGTATTGATAGTATCTATTTAGAATACTATTGTAAACTACAGAGCATGATTACTTCAAAAGATTTTGATTTTGACATTCTAGGTCATTTTGATTTACCTAAAAAATATAATAAAAGAGCTATAGACAAAGATCTAGTAATGGATGAAGCAATTAGGACACTAGAACTTGTAAAGAAAAATGGTCTAACAATTGAAATCAATACAGGGGGAATGAGAAAGAAAGTAGAAGAACAATATCCCAGTTTTGAAATTGTTGAAAAAATATATGAATTAGATATTCCAATTCTCTTAGGATCTGACGCTCACCATCCTAATGATTTAGGATATAAATTTGATGTAATAATAAAAAGACTAAAAAAAATAGGATACAATCAATTAGCACATTTTAATAAAAGAGAAAGATCCTTTATAGAAATATAGTAATCAATATTTGTGATTAAATTGAAAGAGACTAAAAGTGATAAATGCGAAATATGCGGAAAGAATTTAATTTATATTACTAATCAAGAAGAATATAAGGAATTAAAATGTGAGTTTTGTGGTAATGTATTTAATACTAATATTTTTTGTGAAGATGGACATTATATTTGTGATAATTGTCATTCAAAAGGACCAATTGAAATCATCGAGAGGATTTGTGAAGAGACAAATATTAAAGATCCATTTGAATTAGCAGATGTGATAATGAAACATCCAAACTTTAAGGTATATGGTCCTGAACATCATGTGTTAACTCCTGCCGTTATTTTAACAACACTTAAAAATAATAATGTGAAAAAGCCCCACGGCAATAATATCTCTTTATTTGATATTAAAGAAGCAATTAGAAGGGCATCTAAAATTCCAGGTGGCTGGTGTGGATTTTATGGGAGTTGTGGTGCTGCTATAGGCTCTGGAGTAGCAATAAGCGTCCTTACTGGTGCTACACCTTCTACAGACAAACCTAGAACTTTAGCAAATCAAATTACATCAAGATCTTTGAATAAAATTGCAGATAGTTTGGAGCATTGCTGTAAAAGATCCGTAAGGTTATCAATTATTGAAACTCTAAAATTCTTAAAGGAAAAGTTTAGTGTTGATTTAGGATATAAGTTTAGAAAATGTGTTTTCTCACATGTTAATATAAAATGTGAAAAGGAAAAATGTCCTGTTTTTTAAATAAAATATTAAATTTTCCTACTCTGTATCCAACCTTCTGTAGAAATAGAATTTAGTAATTTAATGTGCTTTGCATCTTTTGTATGAATTACTAAGTTATTATCAATCGCATTACCAATAATGGCTAAAAGAAGTTCTTCTCCATCCCTAGTCAAAACATACCGATCTCCTCTCTCGTAATTCCTTAGAGCAATATTCTCTAAGCTTTCAAATTCATCGAGAAGTTCGCTATGTTCTTGATTTTCAGGATTAATTCCACATGCAATTTTCATAGAAACAGATGATCTAACCTCATAGAGATAAAGATCTTGTAAATCTTCAATTGAGGGAACAACAATAGTGACATTAGCAATAGCATTTTCTAGAATATCTTTCATTTTTTCAAGAATAATTGATTTTGTAATTTTTAAATTAGTAAAATCTGTAATTTTGACATCTGCAGAATTAGCTTGTGCTTCTTTAAGTTTCTCATTTTCTAATTCTAAGCTTTCCAAATCTTCATCAGCTTTAGATAACTCTTCATTTAATATTTCAATTTCCTTATGAAGTTGCTCAATTTCTTCCTCTTTTTCTTTCATTACAGTTTTATCAACTGCAGATGAATTTAATTTTTTAATTTCTTCATCCTTTAATGCTAGGGTTTTTTCTAATGTTTTCGTTCCTTCATCCTTGGTTTCCAATGTTTTTTCAAGGGTTTTTATTTGTTCATCCTTTAATGAGAGAGCAGCCTCAAGGGTTTTTATTTGGTCATCTTTCAGCTTAATTAAATTGTCTTTAGTCTCTAATTGCTTTTTAAATTCCCAATCCATTTAAATCACAAAACATGCAATATTTTAGGTTCAACTATAAATTAACTATAAAGATTACCATTTAAAAATTTATTATTTCTAATTCTTTTCTATCAATGTTAATAATATAACAGACTAATGTAAAATCAAACATTTAATCCCTTTGATTTATACTCTTATACAAATTCAAAAAATTATTACTAACTTATTAGAATATCTTTTTATTTTCAAATAAACAATATTCACTATGGATGATCAAGATAAAATACTAGATGAATTAAGGGCGGATGTGTCTGAAAGAATAGAAAAAGAGCTTGAATCTTCTTCTGCAATATTAGGGATTAATGTTGGTACCCCTGAAGGCACAAAAATTGCGAGTAGTTTCAGAAAAGATATAAAAATGACAACAGGTGAGGTAACTGCTGCAAATAGTAGTTTAGTATTTCTATCGTCCAAGATGTTAAGGGATTCTTTAAATCAGGAAGTCCGTTATAATCTTATTTTTGGTAAGCAGAAAATAGTCCTATCGATCCTGGCAGAAAATATTACTATGATTATATATTTAAATCGAGAATTAGCTGAACTCGAAGGATTAGATTCCTATATTGAAAAATTACAGAAATTAACCCTGCAAATATCTGCTATAATCGAAACTTCAGACATTCTTAAGGAAGAAATTTTTAAAGGGCTTAAAAGAGCAATACCAAATACTTTGGTTTTAGCAATTATCACTAAAGATGGATTACCAATTAAGATTCAATCAACTATGCCTGAACCAATTCTATCTGCAATAGTTGCAGCACTATATAATTTATCCGGTGTATTGTTGGAAAGTCATATGGAATACTCAATTATTGGTGGTGAAAACGGTTCAGTAATCCTGCATGATTTAGATGAGAACAGAGTTTTGGCAAGTGCAGTTCCTGAATCAGACGGAAGGAAGTTAGGAACTTATATTGCTAAAATAAAAGCAATAATTCAGTAGTAGTTTTAAGTTTATGGAGTCGAAGGGATATAAATTAGGGACCTTTAGAATGCTATATGAATGTTCTTCCAGTGATCTATGATCCTGTGATAAAAATACTATTTTCTAAAACCGCATTCTTATATATAAACAATTAATAGACTTTTTTTTTTAATCCATGAAATCATCTACATAAAGATGATCAAAGGATCTTGCTTTTTTATTTTTGAATTTAAAGATTTTTATATATTGTAATAATATTATATTAGAATTCTCATGAAGGTATTATTTATTGGTGGAACAGGAAATATTAGTTCTTGTTCAAGTAAATTACTGTTAGAAAAAGGAATTGACCTCTATTTACTAAACCGGGGTAATATTAAATTAGACTTACCAGGAGCAAATTACTTTAAAGGCGATATAAGAAATAAGGAAGAAATTATTAAAATTCTATCCAATCAAAAATTTGATGTTGTAGTAGATTGGATTGCTTTTACGGTAGGGCATTTGGAGTTTGATTATGAATTGTTTAAAGATAAGATAAAGCAGTTTATTTTTATAAGCAGTGCTTCAATTTATCAAAAACCTCCCACATCTCCATATATCACGGAATCTACACCATTAAAAAACCCTTATTGGCAATATAGTAGAGATAAAATTGCTTGTGAAGAATTTTTAAGGAAAAAATATCGAGAGAGTGATTTTCCTATTACAATTGTTCGACCTTCTCATACTTATAACACTATTCTCCCAATAATTTCTCCAGGAAATAATAATTATACTTTTATTGATAGAATTAAAAAGGGGAAAGAAGTCTACCTTCATGGAGATGGGACAACACTTTGGACATTAACTCATTCAGAAGATTTTGCGAAAGGTTTTTGTGGATTAATTGGTAACATTCATTCAATTGGTCATTCTTTTCACATTACGTCTGATGAAATTCTAACATGGAATCAAATATATGAAATAATGGCTGATACTCTTGAAGTAAAATTAAATCTTGTCCATATTCCTTCAGACTTTATTAATAAATATGATAAGGAGGTAGGTTCATCCTTGTTAGGAGATAAAGCATATAGTATGATATTTGATAATTCTAAAATAAAGCAATTTGTTCCTGAATTTAAAGCGACAATCCCCTTTTCAGAAGGAATAAAGCGAGTTTTTGAATGGTTTGAAGCAGATCCTAAAAGAAAGACAATAGATGATTCTATAAATGAGAGAATGGATAGAATAATTTCATTATATAGGAATAATAAAAATCTCTGAAGAAAATGAACAGAACTGATATTTACTTACCATAATATTTAATTAGGAAAGGTAAATTCAGCGTCTGATTTCACTGAAAATTCCTTTGAAAAATTAAATAAATTAAACAAACGTAAGCATTAAAAAACTACTATTAAGACAATAAATATGCGTATTAAGATTTATTTGGTTGCATTTAACGATGATAGTGAGGAAGAAGTAGAGAGAAAAGTTGTATACCAAAAAAAAAGTGAAGTAACAAAGTGGAAATTTCGGATTTTTGAAAAAACCATACTTACAGGTGCTAAGGGCGATTATAACTCAAAAAGCATCTTTTATGGACACATGGGTAATCGATTTCGTTAGGGACTTTTATTCAGCATGACAATTAATCTTTATCGTAATTAAAAATTGAAAATTTTATCAAGTTCTTCAAGTAATTTTACTTTTGTAAGTTCAAATGCCTGACGCAGTACCATTAACATGATATTTTTCCCTATAGGGACATTTAATATTGAATCATCTTGTTCTACAATGGATATTCCTTCTTCTTTAAAGTCTAATTGACGTTTTAAAGCAAAATATGCTTTTTCTTTTGTTTTATATGTTGCTCTTGACAAATCATTATAATTCTGAATATCCTCATCAACCTTTAAAAGTAATACACTTTCTTCGACCTGTGTTATAAAGCACTTTTTTGTCACTTCTCTTAGTCTTTTGTAATTTCGATGTTTTTTTTTACACCCTCTATCTGTTTGGTCATTTTCTAAATATATAGTGAAATTCTTATTAATAATCATATCAAATTGTTCCTTTGATCCATCCCCACTTGTAATAAATTCTTTAGCAGAATTGAGAGTTATTCTTATCTGTTCTAAAGTACCAACACGAGCATCTTTATCACTCCAATATTTATAAAAAGATTTTATGATTGGTTTAACTAAGACGTTTAGGATCCCTGTATCTAACTCTGATTCAATTATAGACTTCCCAAAGTTAAGAGAAACATCCGTTTGCTTAATCATTCTTTCCTCTAAAATTTTGTAGTTTCTCTCGATAAGATCCATGCTAATTTCACTAAATTTTTTATGAATTTAATAATTTCTGATCAATTACTTCGAGATTTTCATATGCAGAAAGCAGGAAATTGGGTATAATTATATTGTTGGAGAAATACCATGGATTGATGGGTCAATGAACCGAGTATTTGGAAAGGTTTTGAAGTTCTCTTTATTAACAAAATGTTTAATTTGCCTTTTATTGAGTGATGTTAACTTGATTATTGTTTTCTTAATGCCTTTTCAATATTATTTAATTCTTTTTCTAATTCTTTCTTCCTTTCTTCCAGTAGGTTCTCTCGTTCTTTCAGTTCTTCATTACTTGGCGTCTTTAAATATTCTCCTTTTTCATGAGTAGATTGAGAATTTTTTAATTCTTTTAAAACATCACGTCTGTTTACCTTTTTAAACTTTGGATCTGTCTTATTAGGATAGATTGATCTGTCAATTTCAGCAATCCTTCTCCTTACTGCAGACCTAATAAATTCAGATTTAGTTTGTAGTTGTAAGTGTGAATACCTGTTTATTTTTTTGTAAAGCCTTTCGGATAGCATGACTTTAATAAATTTCTCTTTTTTTTCATCCTTCATTTTACACATCTAATATTGATATATTTATGATCATTATGATCATTATGATCAATTTTATATTTAAATCTATTTAAACACAAAAATAAATTTCTTTTGAAATTGGATTGGAAATGTAATTTTTTGGATGGTTGTTCTTGGTTAGGTCATGTATAAAGAATAATGGCAGATTATCCAATAATTTTTTTTATTTTATTTACAATCTCTTTAGCTCCCATATAAGATTCAGAAAGGCTATTTCCCTTATACAATATAGTACATATAGGTTCACCTTTTAAAATATTATTTTTTGGTTCACTTTTATCATGAATATATTTTAGTTTATTTATTTCTGGTAAAAATTTTTTATCCACTTCTTTTGGAGCAAAATAGATAAATTTCGTCGCAAAAGCGTTCGGTTTAGTAGTATTAATTATTTTTTTAATGTCATTCCATTTTTCGGGTAAGAAGCTTTTAATATGTAGATCTAAAAGATTTAGATTTAATACACACTCAGAAACGCTAATTGAGCCGGGAATTCTTGGATTGCATTCCATAAAATAAGGATAATGGTCTTTTAATACAAAATCAAACCCGTTAATCCCTTTTAAACCTAATTTTTTCGTTAAAAATAATGAGAGTTCTGAAATTTTCGTTTCTTCTTCATTCGTTAATCCCGCAGGTACAATATTTCCACAATACATAAATTCTTTAGGAGAATTTAGAAATTTCTCTCCAATAATTTGCAAATTAATAGAAATAATTTCACATTCCTCTCCATTTGATATCACCGTACAGCTCACAGGAATTCCCTGAATATATTCCTGAATTAACCATTCTGAATGTAAAGATTGTTTATTATTTATAATCTGAATTTGAGCATTAAGATTCATTTCATTCTCAATTCTAATAACATTCAATCCCCCAGCACTTCTTTTTTTCTTTAAAATTAAGGGGAATTCTATAATACTTTCCTGAAGAATAAAATTTTCTAAAGAATAATAAATCGGTACTTGATATCCATTGAATTTAAGTAATTCATAAATCCATTCAATATCTCTTGATTTTTTCAACAATTCTAAACTATTGTTCAAACTAATCGTATTATACTTTTCAATTTCTTCTAGAAGAAGCTTTCTATCTTCATATGCATCGTCTAAACCACTCCCAATTAATAAATACTTTACATCTTGATGTTTTTCAAATATTTTAAGCGCAAACTGAGTTAAATATTTATTATATTTATCTTTCAAAGATTCATAATTACTGCTTAACTCATTAATAACAATTACATAATCTTTAACAGATGGAAATAGATCCAAGTCTCCAAAAAAATCAACAGCAAATACATCATACCCTGCTTTGTGTAATGAATAAGCTAAAGGACGTGTATTAAAGCCAACAACGAGGATTGAATTTATATTATTACTCATTGTCCAAATTAAATAAGTAAAAATTAATGAAATTTTGTTCGTTTACAAAATTTTCTTTAGTTCTAAAACTAAAGAGGAAGGGTTATATTTATCGAATTTATAAATTTGAGCATTACCATATTTTTTAAAATTCTTTTTAATCTTTTCTGCTGAATATGTATGTACCCCGAGAGCGTGTGTAGCATAAGATTTCTTCGGTTCAAGTACAACAAGATGAATATTTTGCTTTGATAATTTTTTTGTTAATTCTTGTAATTCTTTTGTAATTAACGTATAATCGGTTTCTACTTGGGCAATCAAATCAGGATATTTTACTGAGATGTTAGCTCCACAATCACTACAAATAAATACGATAGGTATAATATTTCTGTCCTTTAACTTTTCTGTTTTTATTAATTCTGACACTTTTTTTAGTGCTGAGGCCATGGGAGTATAACTTTTTCCTTCAAGCTTTTTTAATTTCCTAATAGCCATTTGAAAATTAACTGTTGGTTTCTGAAGTACAATTGCTTGTTTACCCCGAAAAACAATTAAAGAGATTTTATCTCTTTTTCTATATCCTTCCCTATGAAGGGATAGAATTACATCTGTCATTTGTTTTATCACATAAAACATAGATGCTGAACTATCTAATACAAAAAAGAGAGCTAATGGAGCTCGATACTCATAAATTTTATCCATTAAATCATATTTATTAAAGTGTATTGGAAAATCAATTTCAGTTTGATTATATACAGAGTTTTTTAGATAATTCCTTATAGTAGCATCTAAAGCAATACTTTTTGGTTCATCACGTACTGGAGTTCTATATGATATATATCGGCCTTTCTGAGAAGATGATATTTTAATTCTTCTTCCAATACCTCTTCCACCATAATCAGAAATTTTGCGGTCTTTTCTAATATTATCTAGAATTGAAGTCATCTTTTTTTCAATTTTATATACAAAGGATAATGAGGAATTTTTTGCTTCGAAGAATTTAATATCCTCCTCGAGTGGAATATTCTTAACCTTCCATCCTCCTGCAGGACGAGGACTCCTAGGCTGATCATCTGGATATTTAGGAGGAGGCAATTTTTGTTCTTTAGATTCTGGAATATCAACCTTGTTTGGATCAACAGATTGGCGTTTAAACTCATTTTGAGGCTCATCAGTATGTTTTAAAGGTCCCTCTGTTTCTTTATTTGGTAGCAGGATCTGGGTATTTTCATAAGCTTCTTTAATTTTTCCATAGACTTCCGCAATCTTTGCTTTTATTTCTTTAGGAGTTAATTCATAATGAAGTGATTGGATTCGGTGTTCAAATACTAAATCCATTGCGACATTTAAATCCTCTTCCACAATGGTTTTTCTATCATTTAAGGCAGCATGAGCTCTAGCACACCTTATAAAGGTGATATCTGCTCTTTGTGAAAATATTTCTAATTCATTTACAATTTTTGAAACAAACTCATAGACAGAGCTAGGAATTTGAACTTCTTTTAGAATATTTCGAGCATTGATAATTTTATTTCTTAGTATTTCCTGTTCTGCTTCATATTTTTTAATAAATTCTTTAGGATTATCATCAAATTTTATTACTCTTCGAGTAATTTCTGCACGTAATTCTGAATCTCGTGGTGCTTTTATTGTTACCTCTAATCCTAGACGATCTGCAATTTGAGGTCTCAAATCACCTTCTTCAGGATTCATAGAACCCACTAATACAAATCTAGAAGGGTGAGATACAGATATACCTTCTCTCTCTATAATGTTCACTCCAGAAGCAGCAGAATCTAATAAAACATCCACAATATGATCTTGTAGCAAATTAATTTCATCTACATACAAAATACCACGATTGGCTTTTGCCAGTAATCCAGGATGTAAAGCTCTTATTCCTTCTGTTAATACTTTATCTATAGACAAACTACCACAAACCATATCTTCTGTTACACCTAACGGGAGATTTACTAGCAACATATCCCTAAATTCTTTATCAATTTTACGTTTTTCTTTTTTTTCAATGCAGTTCTGACATAAATTATCGATATCTGAATTAGGGTCGCACGAGAACTCACAGCCTGAGATAACTTCGATTTGTGGCATTAATTCCACGAGAGATCTTACAGCAGTACTCTTTCCAGTACCTTGGTGACCAGTCAATAATATCCCCCCAATTTGAGGGTCTATTACATTTAAGACTAATCCCATTTTCATTTTATCTTGTCCGAGTATTGCTGTAAATGGAAAATTTATTTTTTTCATGTTTAAAAACCTTTTCTAAAAAGTTAGTGAAATCTTTATTTTAAACAAACGCATACTTAAACAACAAAAAGCGCAATCAAATAAAAATTTATCAAAATTAAAAATAAGATGAAAATTATTATATCAACTAAAATTTCTTTGAAAGTGCTTTTAACTTTTTATCTAATCCCGAAACAAGCTCATCCCACCTGTGTATTATACCCTCAATCTTGGAAATTGTAGTTTCTCTTTCTTTGAATTCTAAATAATCCATAAATTCTTTAATACTTCCAATTTTTACATACGTTTCTGCTACAAATTTACGGATTTCTTCGGTTTGTGTTTTTAAAACTTCGGGGATCCTTTTCTTTTCTCCTCGATTTGTCAACGTAGTTAAATACTCTTCAGTACCCATAAACAATGAATTAAACTCATTAGTTTTACTATCAATAAATTTTTCATAAGTTTGCGGAACATTACTTTTTGGGAAGAAATTTGTAATATCTATAATGAATTTTTGAGATAAAGTCACTAATTGTTCCATACTCTCATATCCATCAATTTTATAGTCTACTGTATGGTAGGATGCTTCAACACCTCGATTTATATCATCTAATCGAAAAATTTTAAAACCAGGATCATTTTTTAGTTGTTTGTCTGGATCTCCTTTCTTATCTGCTATTTCGATTTGACGAATTAATCTTGTTGGGTTAAAAACGAGAGAAATTGCTAATGGATTGTTTTGTTGGTAAGAAAGTGTTGTACGAATATCGATATGACTCATCATAACCTTAAACCCTGGGTGTGAGTGCCACCATCCGACGACAAATTCTGGTGGATCCTTTGAGAAAGCCATCTCATCGATAATATATGTTGCTTCATAGTCTTCATCTGTCCATTTATATTGATCAATTACAGCGTCTTTATCTAATTCTTGATGCATGATAGGGAAAGCTTCTGATATAATCACATCATCACCATTATTTCGACCAGTAAAAATGCCGCTAACCTCTAACCAATCATCTTTAGGGATACGAGCATTAGCAAATCTTACAGATGCAGCCACTACCGTTAAAAAAACTTTTTTGGGGATAATTACTGTCATTTTTAAATTCTTAATTTGATTTAGAATTGGTTTTTACAAATTAATACAAATTTTGTTATTTATGTGTTTTTAATCACATAATCTAACTTAGATAATCCCATATTTTATTTATGCTTCAAGAGTCTAATCTAATAAGATTTTTTAATTTTAAAACTAATTTTAACTTTAAATAAGTAATAATTTAAATTGATAATTCAACATTATAATATTACTCAAATCATATAAAAAATTTTAAAAAAGTGATTTAAATTGGCCGAAATTGGCTTTGTACCCCTTTCTTCCCAACTTGGTGTAGCAGGGACGAGTTATAGGATACAATTGGGAGAAATTAATGAAAAATGGGCAGTACGATTATTAAAAGGGAAAGAAGTAATTGATTCTTATGTTTTCAAGGATGAGGATGTCCAAGGCGACTTTCCCAATCAAAATATTATTGTGGGATGGGTACTTAGAACCGTAGCCATTCCAAATATCAATCCACATCAGATTATGAAAACAACTCAAGCTTTAGTTAAACAGGCAATAAAGAATAAAGAAGAAAAGAAGATGAAACCTACTGTAACTGAAGCTAAAGAAGTAGAATTAACGGGTGTTCCTGGTAACGAATTAAAAAGACCACAGGGTCAAGGATGGGTAAAACAAGAAAGCTCTAAAACTCAAACTGAAATTGAGGAAGAGCGACGACAAGCTTTTAAAGCAACAGTAGCAGCAAGAAAGGCTGAAGCACAAGAAACAGCTTCAACTCTTAAAACAACAAGACAATTACCTTCTATTCCCAAAGAAGGTGTTACAGGGCAAGCACAAGTGAGTCCAGGAGGAGAATTTTGCCCTTTTTGTGGTAAAGATTTAGGATTTATTTACTGTCCCTTTTGTGGGAAAAAATTGCCCCACTAATTTAATTTTGAAAAATATTTTTATTCTGATTTTTTAATATGCATTACATAAAAAGGAGTTAATCTAAATATTTAAGCGAATAAATAAACTATATATATATCATTAATTAATTATATCTACATCTAATAAATTTGTGATTGATTTTGCCCTCTGAGAAAAGTATAATTATTAAACCTAATGCGTATTATAAAATGCTTTTACATGTTCTCCGGTTTGGCAATAAAGCGAGAGATCGAAAGCAATTTAAGGAGGTAATGGGTATTCTTATTGGTCATATAGAAGGTGAACCTGATAAGAAGGGAATATTGGATGTTATAATCGAAGATGCTGTTCCTATTTCTCATGGTGGAGCAATAGAGGTTGCTTTTGCTCCAGAAGATTATGTAACATTTAGTATGGTTGATGAAAATTATGCTGAAAAAGGTTGGTTCAGTTGTGGATGGTATCATTCTCATCCAGGACTTGATATCTTCTTTTCTCAAACGGATATCCGAAATCAACTTGGGTGGCAAACACCATTTCCCAGTGCTATCGGTATTGTTTTTGATCATGCTTTTTTAGAAAATCCTGGTGATTTAGGATTTCGTACTTTCAGATTAGATAATCCGAATAAAGGCCAAATGTCAGGGTATCATGAGGTAAAAGCAATAGTAGAATCTCCAGATAATGTTGAATATTATCTGAAATTAATGGAATTAATAAATTCTGTTCACTCTAAAGAGCCACCCGTGCTAGAAATTAATGAAATGCCTGATTTATTTGGAGACATTTCATTTCCTAGTGAAAATCAAATTCTTGCAAAAAAACCTGAATTAAATACCTCTTTGATTATTAATACGCTTAAAGATGGTTTAAATGAATTTTTTGAATTATCTCTTAGACCATTAATTTCAATTCTAAATAATTGGGGTGATAGTATGATTAGAAATACTGTAGAAAATAATCTGCAAATGAGGAAAGATATAATTAAAATAAAAGATGCTCTCAGTAAAGGTATTTCAGATTTGCAAAAGGATTTCAAATTTTCATTAGGAGAGAAACTAAATGAATTAGAGATGTATGTTGATGATAAATTCGAAGATTTTGATTCAAATCAAGAAACTTTTAGAAATTCATTTAACCAAATTAGAGTGGAACTTGAAGAACAATTTAATGCCTTAATTGAACAACAAATTAAGGGAATTATGTTTAAATTACTGAATAATATTAGTGAAAATATTGACAAATTAACGGAAATTAATAATAAAGGTTTAAAAGCTTCTAATAACTTGGAACAAAATATTGAAATTATTGAAAATTTGACGAAGAGCGTTGATTCATTAGAAAATTCATCTTTAACTATATTAAGAAAAGGTATTGAAGAATTATCTGAATCTTATACTAAAAGCGTTAACAAAGTCATTGGAAATTTTATTAATCTAGGGAAAGATTCAAAGAGTTTTCTCTCAGATTTAAAAGCAGCAATAATATTGTTAGAAAGTACAAAAAATCCAATACAGAATAAACTCGATATGCTTGAAAATGAAAATAGAGCTTTTCAAAAAAGTATAACAGAGTTAAAAAGGCAAAATGAAGATATGCAAAAGAAATTAGATAAATATGAAAAGGGAGGAGTTTAAGGAAAATGGCGGAAAATATAACTGATGATAAAGCTGCTAAAGCATCAATCTTTATTAAAAAAGAAGCTTTCAGAAATATACTAACTCATGTCTTACGTTTTGGTAATGATGCATTAAAAAAAAGTAAGGAAGTAATGGGGGTTTGTTTAGGAACTTTTAGATCAACAGAGGGAAAGATTATAATTGAAAATGCCATTCCTGTTATGCATGGTACAGTTGTATCAGTAGGATTCTCTAAAAATGAATTAGATTTGATCCAACAGATTGGAAACCAGTATAAAAAATTAATTGTGGGATGGTATATTTCAAGACCTGGTTGGGGATTAGATTTTACTGAAATTACAATTGCAAATCATCAATATTTCCAAAATGAAAAGTTCCCGCAGGGAGTTTGTTTAGTCTTCGATCACACATTAATGGGTATAGGAAATGAATTTGGATTTGAAGTCTTTCGATTAGATGATTATACGAAAAAAGATAGATATTCTAGTGTGTTATATGAAATTGAAGTTCCTTCTACTTTAGAGTATTTTAAATGGATTCAAAAGTTTATGGAAGATTTTCAGAAAAAAAACCCAATTTTAATTAAAGAAGTAAATGAAATAGTTGAAACTATCCCAGGAGATTTGCAAGAAATACCAATTCATGAACCAGAAGAACAGATTGAGGAGGAAATAGAAAAGTATCCTGAATTAGATTCCCTAATTTCTGGATTTAAACAAGGATCAGAAAATTTCTCTGATGTTTTTATAAACACATTCCAACATCAAATTGGAAATTGGATAAGAGATTTAGAACAGGGAAATTCACGCGGTACGGAATATATTGTTACTGCAGTAGACAAGATGAGACAATCAGTAGTAGGAGGTCTTCTAAAGGTAAATGGTTGGTTTAAAAAAACAATGAACGAAAAAGTCTATGATTTTAAAAACAAAGTTTCCAAATATGTAGATACTAGAATTGAGGATCATCAACAAGTTATAGAAGAATTCCTTGAAGTTAAACAAAATCTCATGAATAACCTAAACAATCTTATAGAAAATAAACTAAAGAATATAGAATCTGAATTAGAGGAACTAACGAACTCATCAAAACCAAAATTGGAAGAATCATCCCAAATCACCACTAAAATAGAAGAAATGACTAAAAATTTAGATGAACAGATAACTGCAATTAATAATCAGATAAAAAAATTTGACCAAGAGATTGATGATAAAATAAAAACAATAATGGATCCATTGCAATCTAATATCGATGAAAAAGTCGAAAAACTGAGCGAGGAATTAGATCCATTCAAAACAAATTATACAGAAATAAGAATCTTACTTGATAAACTACAAAAGATTATAACTGATTTTCGGAATTTAACTTAATTTTTAATTTAAAAGAATTCCAATTTCGAAACTTTTGATATATGTAATCTATATTTAGGAATGTTAGTATTTAATCTCTTTAATTCATTTAATTTAGCTACTTTACTTAATATTCTTCCAATTTTATCTACTTTAATATCTACGCCAAATGATTCTTTTAATACGCTATTTATTTTATATGATGAGAGGATAACAACACTAGAAATATTTTTTTCACAGAGTAACTCAATAGCTTTCCTAACTAATTGGATAAGTGATTCTCTGTTTTCGATTTGATTGGTATCCATTTTAATAAGGAATTAATGAAATAAGTATATTTAATTGTTATACTTGAAACTTTTTAAAATTTACATTTCAATTTCATTACTTTTTCTTTATCTAAATTCAATTGACTTCATTTATATACGATAATTAGGTTTATTAGAAAAAAAAAGATTTATTTATACAATGTCTGATAAGCAATCGAATTCGAATTCTTCAAAAAAGTCAAATGCTACTGAAAAGAAAGCAAGAACTAAAGAAAAAAAACAGAAGATTAAACCATTAAAATTACCCAAAGTATCAAAATCGGGGAAATTAGGGGTATCATATAAAATCAAAAACTCTATTTCGAAAACAAGATTAAAATTAAGTACTTTAAAAGCAAAAGCAAAAACTAATTTTTATGACAAAATAATTCATCAAGAAGTCTATATTGATGGCAGAGAGCCAAAATCTTATTCCTATAAGAAAAAATTTTGGGGATTATATGGGATATTTATCTTTTATTCTCTAATTTTAATTATAGCTATTAATGTTCCAGAGAGCAATTGGATTCAATACTTAATGTTGGGAAATCCATTTGCATTTTCGAATACAATTGTAGCTTTTTTATTGGTTTTATCCTTCTTTTTTAGTATAGATAAAATAAGAATCTTTATATTCGAAGAAAAAACAGTTATCAAACAATTGATATTATATACCGGGCTTATCGCCTTATTGTACATTCTATTTCTCTATCTTGGAACGAGTCTCAACTTTTTGACATATTTACTCACATTAGCAATGATTTGGTTAGTTCTATTGAGTAGTCGCTTTTATATTTACTCAAGAAAGTTTGCGACAAAAATAGAAGCGAGGTTTATTAAAAAATATTCGATCCCTAGACGTCTATTTGCAATGATAATTCCATTTTTTATATTAGGAGTACTTGTAGTAATATCCTTGTTTTATAGAAGCTTCTTAGTATGGTTGTCATTAGATATTTTTGGTCCAGTTGATCCAGCCAATGCAGTACAGGTGTTCAATATTCAAATGCGCCAGGTTATGCCCTTAATTTACTTCAGTTTAGTAATGACCTTAATCTTCATCATTTTTGAATATGTATTTTCTAGAAGTCGAGCAGAAACTAAAAGAGCGGGATCATTTGATAATTTTACCTTTTCTATGATAGTATTTTTTATCTTTTTCTTTCAAATTCTGCAAATAAGTATCTATATGTTTCTCCAAGATCCTACTATTGATGCGTTTCAATCGACGATTGGAGCAACAGGTTCTGCCGTTTCATATGTTTTTGTATTTGAGTTCATTATTTCTATGTACTTCTTATATCGAATTGTACGGAAGCTTGGTAGAAGTCTAGGATGGCAAATTCTGTTCTTTAAAAAAGATGGATTGATTTTACTATGCTTAGCTTGTGTATTTGCTCAAACATTAACACGTTTTACTCTCTCTCCAAATGTTCAAGTGCCTAATCAGGTAATATCTGATGTTGGGATCTTTCTAATGGCTGATAAATACATAATATCTGTATTGATGATCTTTTTCTTAGGTAGCACTTTATTGATCTATTACCTTAAACCTCAAGAAACTTCAATGTTTATGAGATTACAAAAGGAAACGGTTACAGAAGAGGAAAGAAGCTTAGATCGTGTTTATAAAATAATAAGAGGAGAGTATATTAGAAGAGGAGAAGCTTTTCCTATTGAAATCATAGAGAGAGAATTGATTAAAGCCACTCAATTATCAAAGAGTAATGTATATGAACTCTTAGAACAATTAGCAAAAAAAGATATGGATATTTTGATAACAGAAAAAAAGAACGATATTGGAAAAAAAATAAAGATGATTGATTTTGTTTCTGTTACTGAGCGTTTTGAAAAGAAAGGAGTGGCTCAACAAAAAGCGAGGAGATATCTTAGTGAAAGATTATTTGAAACTGCATTAGAAAAGAAGAGCAAGACTAGCAGATTAAGCATGGATGCAGATTCTGATAAAGCTACCAACGGTTTTATATCATCACTCACAGCAAATTATACAAAGAAAGAAAAAGATAAAGAGTTACGCCAAAAAAAATTAAAAGAAACTCAATTATCTTTTACTGAAGCTGAGGTTCCTGAAAGTACAACAGATCAAATTAAACAAATTGTAAGAAAAGAGTCTATGTATCGAATTGAAAACCCAGAAAAGGTAGGAGAACTGTCTTTCCCAATTTCTCTAATTTCTGGTCAAATTGAAAAGCGATTAAAAATAAACCCTGGAGAACTTTACCCATTATTGGAGGAAATGGGTAATAATGATATAGAGATATCTCTGATTGATAATCCTGATGAACCTGAAGATAAAAAAATAATTTTCTTCCCTATTGCTGATGAAGATATGTGTTATGCATTAGCAAATTTCAGACCTGAAGATTATTCTGATTTTAGAATTTCTGTTATCAAAAACTTCTTGAAAGCTCTAAAAGCCAAGAAAGAAAAAAGAACTCTGTTTCAATTAAAGAAAAAGATCAATGATCAAACAGACAGACAAAAATACTGGATTGAATTACTAAATATCTTATATAAATATTATCCTCTATATACTGATCAATTAAATACAATTCCAGATACTCAAAAACTTTTAAAACAGATGGATAAATGGAAAAAAGTATTTCCAGAAAATTAAAAGAGAAGCATTTCTAAATCGCAGTATTCTTCTAAAAATTTAATTTTTCCAAAATAATAGGGATTTTTCTAAATTTATTGAATTTAATCATTAAAGATTAGTTAATTTTAGAAAAGGCGATACTTTCAATAAATTAAAAACATATCTAGAATTGCTAAATGACAAGATTGTCAATGTCCAAATCCACTAAAACCCCTGCAAGAATTTTTTCAGGGTTATCCTCTTTTCAAATTCTAGCTATGTTTAGAAGGGGGCTCTTTTACACCTATTTATCATTATATATGAGAGAATTTTTGAATTTATCAGTTTTTGAGACAACACTATATGCTACACTTCCAATGATTATGAGCATTGTTTTTCAAAATTTTGTATGGGGTCCTATCAGCGATAGAATTCAACGTCGTAGGACTTTAATAGTGTTAGGTGAAATTTTAGCAGGGATTGGAACCATAATAGTATGGGGGATTCATTTTTTACTTGCAACTCTTCATACATCCGGTTTTACTCTTAATTTCTGGGGTAACAATTATAGTGCTCTCTATATATCAGGATATGTTATTATCATAGGGCTTAGTTTTGTAGAAATGTTTTGGTCAATGTCAAATATTGGATGGAGTGCATTAATAAGTGATTTATATCCTTCTGAAAAAAGGAGTAAGATAATGGGCCAATTAACTGGCTTAGGGGGCATGGGTAGAATTTTTGGAATCTTTATTGGGGGAATATTATATGATGGAGGTTTTGGATTTAGAAATGGACCTTTATTTTTTGTAGCTTCCTCTTTTATGTTTATATCTACGATTCCAATGCTTCTATTTAGTCCTGAGGGAGGTATTAAAGAAAATAAGGAAGATGAATTTTTAGAGACGGAGCCCAATAACACTGAAAAGAGTATTTTAATTTTTGTAATTTTTATTATCGCACTGGCAGCGATTAATTTTGGTAGAAATTCTATTGCAATCCCATATTCTCAATACCTTAGTTTAAATACGGGATTTAATGTGGATAGCATTATGCTTAGTTTTATTACTAATTCTCGTTCAGTTGCCACATTGATAATTGGTTTCACAGCGGGGATTCTAAGTAAAAGATTTGGTCATTCAAGAACACTAATTATTGGAACTTCCATAGGGATTATTGCTTTAATAATTACAGCGACTACTTCATTTTTATCTATTATCTTTGTTGGGAGCTTTTTAATTGGAGCTGCAGAGGTTTTAATTTATGCGTCTTCATATGCTATTGCGTCCCTTTTAATACCCTCAAGAATACGTGCGAAATTATTTGCAGTTTATAATGCCACCTTTTTCTTGTCGTGGGGTATTGCAGGAACTTTAATCTCAGGACCTATAATTGATATCTTGATTAGAGAAGGAACGAGCGAAGTTTTTGCATATCAAATGGGATTTATAATAGCAGCAATAATTTGCCTTATTGGACTGTTAGTCTTTATATTTTTAGAAATATGGATTAAAATCCAAAAGTCAAGAAGTTTAAAATAAAAATAAAAAAAATTATTTAATATTACAACAGTCTTCGCATTTTAACTCGTCTAAAGGTAGATATCCACATTCTGGTCCCATGTTACATTCAAAGCGATTTTTTTCTTCATTATAAATCATATCTTCTGAACAACATTTAGGAATTGTATCTATTATTTTGCCACATCCCGCACATTTATATAAACCCATTTTTAAATTCACCAGGGTGATAATTAGTTTCCAATTATTTCCATAGGTTTACCATGATGCTCTGGGATTGGTTGGGCTCCACAAGATGCCCCCATCCAGCAAACTAATTGGTCTCCTTCTTTATGCATTGGTTTTCCACAATGCATTGGAATTTCTTGTTCAATTCCGCATTCTGAACATTTTAATTTACCCATTTTTTTATCATCCTCTTTTTTTTGTTTATTTTGATTGTCTTTTTCTTTTATCTCATTATTTACAGAACTTTTCATTTGCATTAATTTTGGATCCATAGCATCATAATTCTTAAATCTTTCAGGATCCTTTTTGAAGTGAGCTTCACAATTTGAACTACAAAAATGATAAATCTTATTTTTATATTCGTATTCAATAGCCCGTCTAGGGTCAATTTCCATACCACATACCGGATCTCTTACTTTTTCTTGAGAAAGTAATAATCTTTCTTCTTTAATTTGTTGCGGAGTTTTTGGTTCAAATCTTTTTAGAAATAATGCATTTGTAACAACTGAAACTGAACTCGTAGCCATAAAAACAGCTGCTAAGTAAGGGGGTAAGAAAAATCCAGTTAGACCATATAAAAGGCCTGCAGCAATTGGAATTCCAATCAGATTATATATAAATGCCCAGAAGAGATTTGTAATCATTTTTTTATAGGTTTTCTTTGATAAGTTTATAGCAGAGACAACATTTCTTAAATCTCCCCTCATTAATACTATATCAGCAGTTTCAATCGCTACATCAGTTCCAGAACCAATTGCAATTCCTACATCTGCTTGTACTAAGGCAGGAGCATCATTTATTCCATCACCTACCATCCCTACAATTTTATGGTCTCCAGATTCTTGTAGTTTTTGGATAGTTAATGCTTTTTCATTTGGTAAAACTTCTGCTAATATATGTTGTTCATCTATATTTAATTCTTTCCCAATACTGAGTGCAGTTTGCTTATTATCCCCAGTTAGCATGTAAATATCTAGCCCAATCTCTCGTAATTTATCTAAAGCATAAGGAGTCTGGTCTTTTATTTTATCAGAAATCCCTATTATTCCTTTAATTTCATTATCAATTGAGATTAGAATGGCAGTCTTTCCTTGTTCTTGATATTCCGAAAATTTAGTCTTATAATCTTCAAGTTTTATTTTCTCATCTATCATTAATTTTTCATTTCCTATTAAAACCATCTTTCCTTTAATAATTGTTTTTATTCCTTTACCTGGAATTGCATCAAATTCTGTAGGAGATTCAAGAGATAATCCTCTTTGATTTGCTTCTTCTATGATTGCCCTACCTAGAGGATGTTCAGAGCCCATTTCTGCACTTCCTGCATAGAGCAATAATTCATTTTCATCATAACCCGAATTCTTCATTTGCTTCTCTGTGAAAATTATTGATACTTTAGGTTTACCTATAGTTAACGTACCAGTTTTATCAAAGACTATAGTATTAATAGTATTAATTGACTCTAGAGAATCACCTCCTTTTATTAGAAGTCCATTTTCAGCACCTTTTCCTGTACCGACCATTACAGCAGTTGGAATTGCAAGTCCCAAAGCGCAAGGACATGCTATCACTACAACAGATGTAAATACTAACAAAGATGTTTCAAGTCTAGTTGCTTGAAGTACTAGAAAAATCTGAGTTCCAGTAAAATACCAATATAGAAATGAACCGATCGCAATGATAATCACTATTGGCACAAAGTAATTACTTACTTTATCAGCTAATTGTTGCTTAGCTGCTTTCCTACTTTGAGCTTGTTTTACGAAATCTATTATTTGAAATAATAATGTGTCTTTACCTACTTTTTCAGTTTCCATATGAAACAATCCAGTTTGATTAACTGTTGCTCCAATAACGTTAGTATCAACTTCTTTCTTAACATATTTACTTTCTCCTGTTATCATTGACTCATCTACTTTGGTTTTTCCTTTAATTACTCTTCCATCAACAGGAATTTTTTCACCTGGTCTCACAATTAATATATCTCCAACTTCGATTTCTTCAATTGGGATTTCTATTTCTACATCGCCTTTTAAGATAGTTGCTGTTTTTGGTTGTAAGCCTATTAGTTTTTTTATAGCTTCAGATGTTTGTCCTTTAGTTTTGTGTTCAAGATATTTTCCTACTAATAGAAATGTAATAATCATACTCATTGCTTCATAGAAAGTTTTCCCTGATATAAAGAATGTAGTCATAATTGAATAAATAAACGCAGTAGTAGTCCCTAAAGCAACTAAAACATCCATATTTGTTGACTTATTCTTAAGAGAACGATAAGCTCCAACTAAGAAAAATGATCCTGAAATTAAATAATTGGCCGATGCTAGGAAAAAGAGCAGCAAATTCCTCTCAAATGAATCTATTACAAACCAGCTAATAGGAGTAATAATTAATGAAAATATTAATGAAATAATCATTATACGTAATCGATATCTCATTTCCTTTTTATGTTTGATAATTTCTATATCCATTACTCCAGCAGATTTTTCAATATTATGCCCTAGTTGTCTAATTTTTGAATATAATCCATTTTCATCAATTAATAGTTCATTGAATTCAATAAACATCTTCGAAGCTTTATAATTACCTCTAACATCATAAATCCCCTTAATTTCTTTTATATTCGTAATAAATTCTTCAAATTCACTCTCCGAAAGCTTATCTACTACTTTTAAATCAATTTTTGCAAGTGATGCTTTATATCCAAGATTATAAATGGCTGCTCTAAAATCGTTAAAATTAGTTGTTTCAGGATTATAATCCACTGTTGCTTCTTCATTGGCAAAATTGACTATTGCTGTATTAACTCCACCTAGACTCTTTAATTTAGTTTCAATCTTTAGAGCACAATTAGCACATGTCATTCCGCTTAATTTTATATTCACTTTTTCTTTAGTTTCCGTCATGTTTTTTACCTTTTCTAATATTTCTACTACAAATTTATTAATTATACCTTATGATTATATTTTGTAAATTAAATTTACATCATAATTTCAAAATAGTTCTATTTGAATCGATTAATTTATAAAAATTCAAATATATCATATTCCCTCCCCACAATAAGAACAAAATTTTACATCCTGATCAATTAATTTTTGACCACAATTTTGGCAAAAATTAACCTTTTCTTTGAAATTAGAAATATATGGATTTACCCTATCATTATTAATTATCTTATTATTTAATTGATTGTCAGATTTAGAAATGTTAATATAGTGATTATAAAGGTACGTAAATGCAATTATTAATAATATTACACTTCCTGCACAGAAAATCATAAAAATCCAACCTTCAAATCCTATATCCATCATGTGGGTATTATAGTCATGATATATAATTTGAACACCTTGTTAAAATAATTTTAATTCTATGATATATACTGGAAAGTATATATTTAAAAATAACTATTATAAAATATATACACTATTCTTTTATTGTACCAATTCAATATTAGCTTGATGGGTGAATTATAATTTTGAAAGAAAATGAAGATATAAAAGTTCAGAGTTTATCAAGATTTTTTATCTTAATGATGTTAAAATCAGAAAATTCTATAACAGGGTATTCTATTCTGAAACGTCTTGATAAAGATTTGCATATGACAGCCAGTCCAACTTATGTTTATGATTTCTTGAAAAAATTAAAGGAAGAAGGATATATTGAAGAAATTCCTACTCCAAAATCAAAAAGATCTAAAGGTTTTAAATTAACTAATTCTGGAAGTGCTTTTATAGATAGAATTTTTTCCAGATTTGATAGCTTAATAGAAGTTACAATCCAATCAAAATTAAAAATATGTGCTAGTTGTGGAGTGAAATTATTTGAAGATTTTCATGTGGAAAAAATTCATGGTAAAGAACTCAATTTTTGCTGTAAACATTGTGCAAGAGCATACAAAAACTCCTATACTAGCACTTGAAATCTTTTCTGGTTTTAAATTCAATAAATTTAATTATCTAATTGATCAATAATTAATAACCTTCTTTCCAAGTAATTTTATATAATAAATCGTTTGTACCAGGAATTTTATGATCTTCAAAAATCCAATTTCCTTCAATCTCTAATTCTTTAGCAGTAAGATCAAAATGATTCACTGCAATTCCAATATCTATAGGTCTAAATTTACTATATT
>JBHLLI010000024.1:0-40342 GCA_048885765.1 Candidatus Hermodarchaeota archaeon | reverse complement strand
TACATGATACAAGTGAAATGTTAACATTTGAACAGAGGGAAGTGCTACATCAATTCTCTGCTGAAAAATTCAGAAACTGTGAGCTACCGCCACTTTCGTCGCAAAGTTGGCAAAATTCTGTAGAGGCATATTTATCAGGAATCGGATGTTTAGCTGCAAATATTCAATTCTACGCTTCCGCTTATGGAGATATTTGTCCTTGTGATTTCTCGCCTCTTTCTTTTGGGAACGTTCGAAAAGAACCACTAAAAAAGATATGGATGAGAATGGTAAAACACCCCGCTTATAATCATCGAAGCCCATTCTGTAGAATGCAGGATCCAGGTTTCAGAAAGTATTACGTTGATCCTATTCCTGATGATGCATCTTTACCTTACTCTGTAAATAAACTTCCAAGTGTTGATTATCGAACATAAGGATATCTTTTTTTTTCTTTTTAGTAGGTTTCTCTACTAAAACGATTTTTTTTATAATTTTCTTGGAACTTCAATTTCAATATCTGAAATTGGATATGATGAACATGGATGGAAATAATTATATAATTTATCAGCACTCCTTCTTAAATCAGTTTTAGGATTTATATACATATCCCCAGAAATAAGAACGGAACGACAAAATCCACATTCACCTGATCTACATCTTGAAGGTGGTGCGAGATTAGCTCTTTCCATAGCAACGAGAACCGACTCTGTCGATAATGCTGGTATCTCTTTTAAAACATTCCCGATTTTAACCTTTATTTTAAAGCTTTTTTCAGCAATATTTTTCGGAAAATCAGGGTATTTTATGATATCTTTAGCTTCACCGAAAATTTCTTTACGAATTCTTTTCGGAATTATATTCAGTTCTTCTAATTCACTATCAATGAAATTATATAATTCTTGAGGACCACAAATAAAAAATGAGCTCTTTTCAACATCTACATATTTTTTAATTATCTCAGCCGTTATGAATCCTTTTTCACATCCATCTAAAGTAATTTCTTCACAGCTTAAGACGATTACAACTTTTATTTTATCTGAATGTTGTTCTTCTAGTTTTTTAAAATCGTCATAAAAAATTATATCATCTTCATCGCTACTGCCATATAATAATGTTAGATGCACATTCATATTTCCTGTTGCAATCTCTTTAGCAATCGACATAAATGGATTAATTCCAGTTCCTCCAGCAATTCCAACAATATACTGTGAATCACGTAGTCGGTCGTAATATAGGTGTCCTTCGGGACCTGAACTTTCTACTTTTGTACCCTCTTCCCAATTTTTCCAAATAAAATTTGTTAGAAAGCCTTCTTCTTCTTTTCGTATTGTAATTTGATAGAATCCTTCTAAAGCGTCTGAAGGAGAAGAAGATATAGAATAAGGTCTTGTTATAGATACATCGTCTACATTAACTTTTAAGCTTAAGTACTGACCGGCTCTAAAATAGGCTAGTTTTATCGTTTCAGAATTGGGATCTGGTATTAGTTTGAAGGTCTTTGTAGTTTTTGATTCATCTTTTATTTCTTTTATTACTAAATATTGCTTTTTTGGATGGAGTTCTTGAACAAGTTTATTAATTGGATCAAAATCTATCGGTTTATCAGAAGCCTTACTAATTTTTTTCTCTCTATCAGATATCAAATTCTTAAATGCTAATAAATCTCTAATATTTCCTTTGACACTTACATCTAATTTGCTTTCTTTCATTGTAAGGTTCCCTCCTTTTTATTCAAATCTTGAATTGTTAAAAATGCCGTTATTTGTCCTGATAATAACGCATTCGTATAACTCTGACAATTTGCGGAAAATCCACCACAAACTTCTAATCCTTCGATATATTTTTCATCTGTCATTGCCATTAACCTTGGCATAAATGAATCCCAGGGATCAGTTTCATATCCATAAGCAGAACCATAATATGTACCGGTATACCGAGCAAGAGTTTGAGGAGTAGCAATTTCAATTTCTTCAATATGATCTCTTATTGAGGACCCCGTAGCTTTTTCAAAAGCATCTATTAAATCATCAGCAATTCTATTTTTTAGTTTAAAATAATCTCTAGCCTTGACATCTTTCCATGCTTCAGGTAAAAAGAAAGCAGTTATTGATAACATACAAGTTCCACTTGGAGAACAATCTGGAATAATATTACTTAAGCATACAGTTGCCTGAGCTTTTGGATAATTTAGGGTTTTAAAGGATTCATAAATTTCTTCTGTATTTGTGGTTTCATATATATGATAACTATAATTAGAGATTCCTAATTCCTCTGCTGAGGCATTTAACCCTAAATACACAACGAAACAACTAATTGCATGTCTTCTAGCATTAATATTTTTATATGCTATTTTTGGGATTTCACTTTTAGGATAAATCAGGTTATTGTATATAAGCGTAGGGGACGCATTAGAAATTACATGATTAGTTTTAATTTTATCTCCTTTGGATGTTTCGACTCCAATAACTTTACCGTTTTTTACTAGAATCTTTTCTACCTTAGTATTGAACTGGATGTTACCCCCCATTTTTCTTATTTTTGATTCTAAAGCAGCAGTAAATCCGTGTGAGCGATATTTTGGAAAATAAGCTTTTCTAATAATGAAATAATAATGCATGGCTGCATAGAAACTAAAATTAATCCTACTTGTTGGTATAGCAATATAACACCAATAGGCATTTATGATATCCTGTGCCTTTTTAGGTATTTTTAGTGCATTATTTACTTGATCTAATGTGTAAGGGGTTACTTTTAAGAAATTTTTGTATTCTTTAATTAATTTTTTTTTATCAGGATTTCCCTCTGAAGCTGTAATGTATGCAATTGCATCTATAATCTCATTGCATAAAGAAAGGTAATTTCTAACAGAATCTTTTGATCCCGGAACTTCACTTTCAAGAATATTAATAAAATTTTCCTCTCCAAAGGGAACAACAATATCCAATTTCTCATCTGGATTGGTAACAATTAATCTAAAGGCTTCTGGAATTTCTATAAACTCAACGTTTATGCCCAAATCATCTTCAAATAACTTTCTAATACTTCCTTTATTTGATGGAGGACCATAATCACATAGTTCATGGAGAGTAGCCTCAAATTCAAACCGACCTCTCATAAAACTAGTCGCAAAACCTCCAGGTAAATTATGTTGTTCGAAAAGAATCACTTTCTTTCCTTCAATTGCTAATTGAGCAGTTGCAGTTAAACCTCCATTCCCTGCACCTATAACAACAACATCATAAAAACGTTCAAAATTTTGTGGACTCATTTATCTAACCTAATCCTGTAATTTAAATATCCCAAAAATAAAGTAATTATATTTATTACATAGTTAAATCTCAGTATTTATAAATACTTTCAGTTTAAACGTACTCGTGAAGAAGCGCATAAACTTCTCTATATTTTCTTTCTTCTAAGAAAAAAGGAAAAAAATAAATTTAGAATTAGTCCATTTTTAAGACTTTTTTTGCCCATCGAGGTAAAACTAAACCAATATAAAATTCAAGGGAGCTTGATAACAAGATAAGTCTTGCTATAAGATAAGTAATTGGTGAGGGTATCGCAAAGTCTAATACAGTACCAACAGAAAATGATATGAATGCAATCAATAGAAATTTCCCTTTCATTTTTATTTCAGGATTTTCGGAACGTAATGAAACTCTGGAAAAGGGGATCCCCACTAACAAAAAGATTATTAAACTGAAGATAAAATATATCTGACTAGGAATAGACCAATCTAACACAAAAATTTCTTGATAAGTTGCAATTAACGATAAGTCTATGAAGAGCGAGATAAAGAAGTAGACTTCATAGGCAATATTTGCACACAAATCGATTATAAAAAAAGTTTTTTTCTGACCTCTGGATAGTGGTAATACTTTCAGAAAAGCAATGAGTCCAATAGTAATAGTAACTGGTAAAAACGCTATACCTATAACCACGTAAATTGCGATAGCGATAGATCCCCCTGTTGCGAGAACCATTATGAATGTAATAATATTCGGCCACCAAGGGGTAGTCATACCAATCCAGAAAATGCCGAACAGTAAAAACTCACTTCTTTTATGCTCAGAATACCTAGACATTATTCTTATTCCAAGAATAATTGAAATCACCACAAAAACTATAGTTAAGCTTCCATGTAATATTTCCAATAAATCTAAGACCATATAATTTCACAGCTAGTTTTAGTTTATTTTCACTAAATTTTTTTCGAAAATATGATCCATATACGTTAAGAACCTTAATATAGCTTTATTAAGATTTTTCCAAATATGTCTACTACTCTTAAATTAAAATATATGAATAGAATTAAATCCATTTCTATCATTACATAACTTATGATTAATGACGACCAGCATTTTACGGTTTCAAAACATAAAGACAATCTGTATGTAATTAAGGAAAATATCTCAATTATTGATTCAGTATATACAAATGATCCTCTTAATATTTATTTACTCTTAGGATCTCATACTGCCCTTTTACTTGATACAGGGTGTGGACTTTCCCCTTTAAAACCGATTGTAGATGAATTAATAGGAAATAGAAAGCTTTTAGTTTTCAATACTCATTATCATTGGGATCATCCATTAGGTAATGTAGAATTTGGTGAGGTTTATATACATGAAAACGAAGTAGATTTCGTTTCAAAACCTTATGATGTTTCTTATTTTAAAGATTGTCCCAATGAAGCAGTAAAAGTATATGCTAAGCAAAATTTTCTGATTCCTCCTGCAAAAGTGATTAAACCATTAAAAGATGGAGATACATTTGATTTGGGAGAAATAGAGGTAAAAGTAATACATTGTCCTGGACACTCTCCGGGCTCTATATGCTTATTAACTTCCATGGGTGAATTATTCACTACTGATGTAGCTTACTATGGAGATCAGTTCCTGCCTAAGAGAGAGAATTTTCCTGAAGTTCTTAATACTCTGTCCAAATTAATAGATATATGCAAAAAGCATAAAAATCTTGAATTATATCCTTCACATAGAAATTACCCTTGTGATATTACACTTTTAACAGATCTTTATCATGGCATCGAAAATATTGAAAATTTATGGGATACTAAGAAATATTTTGACTTCTTTGAAGCATGGGAGGTAATTGACGAAAAATTCACATACTATATATCTAGAGAGTAAAATTTTTTAAAGTAAAGATTATTCTGTTTAAATTCGATTCTCTGAGTTAGATTTTAGATAAAGCTCGTAATGTACTCTGCTTTATTTTTTTTTGTTTTTGTTCCATTAGTACGAAATTATGTTAAAAAACCACAATTCAAAAGTATTATTTGACATAACTAACATAGTTGTAAAAGTTTTTACACAAATATTTTCTATTTTGGGGTTTTTTGTTTTTTTTTTTTTAAAAAATTCAAGAGGCAAAATTAATGGAACGTCAGAGTTCTTCTCAAATCATTAAAGCTATTGAATTGATATCTTCTGATAATGATCTAATTGGAGTTGGAATAATTCAAAAGAATTATTTCGTATATGCAAATCAAGGGTTAGCAGAATTATTGGAATGCTCTATAGAGGATATATTAAATGAAGAAAATTATGACTTCTTTAGAATAATTCATCCTAAAGATTTAGATTTTGTAAGGGAAAAACTAATTTTGTCTTTGAATCAAGAAAATAAATCGACAATTTTCCTTGATTGTAGAATTTTGTTAAATCTTGGAAGAATTAAATATATTAAGCTACGTTCTAAAACAATTGAGTTTCAAGATAAATTGTCTCTCTTAATAATTATGCAAGATTATACTGAAATCGTTAAATGTAAAGATAGTACAGAAAAAATTGGACGTGGTGAGATAAATTTTGATTTGGATCTTGATAAGCTTCTTGATGAAAATCCTCTACTTGGAATCTCTATTTTTCAAGATAATAGAATAAAGTATGTAAATAGTTATTTATCAGAAATAACAGGATATACGTTTTATGAATTAATGAATATGACTGTTTATGATATAATGGATATTATACCTTCTGAATATCGAATGCTATTAAAACTAAATTATCAAGGAGTAGAAAGAGGCACACAAAATACTTTAGATAATACATATCCATTGTATCGTAAAAATGGGATGAAAATATGGGTTCATTCATATGGTAGAAGATTCCTTTTTTTGGGAAAACCTGCTGTTTTTACTTTAACTAAATTCATTTCTAGATATAAAAAAACTGTTGATAAGAATGGGAATACAATTAGTCTAGAGGAACCATCTGTAGATGTTGCAATAAAACAAGAATTAGAACAAAATCTAAAACAATTAAATATTAAGTTGCAGGAGATAAATAAATTAAAAACAGACTTATTATATCGCATTTCTCATGAATTAAAAACTCCATTGATTCCAGTAAAAGGATATACCGATTTATTATTAAGGACATACAAAGAGAAGCTCGATGATAATATTATAACTTATTTAAATGAAATAATGAATGGTAGTGAACGTTTAGAAAAACTCATTAACACACTCCTAGAAAGTTCGAATTTAAAATCAAACAAATCCAAATTAAATCTTAAAGAAGGAGACTTAACAATACTGATAGAGCATACTTTAGAGCTACTTGATAATCTTATAAAAAAAAGAGATCATTCAATAATTCTCAATTTAAATGATGAATTATTGACTAAATTTGATAAGCAAAAGATCCAGAAAGTAATATCCAACTTATTACTCAATGCCATTAATTATACTCCAAAAAGAGGGCAAATCACCATTTGTTCTGAACTAAAAAACAGAGAAATCATAGTATCGATAAAAGATAATGGAATTGGAATAACAGAACAAGAAAAAGCAATATTATTCAGACAATTCGGAAAAATTGAGAGATACGGTAAAGGCTGGGATATTGGAACAGAGGGTCCAGGATTTGGTTTGTATAATTCAAAAAAACTTATTGAATTGCACGGTGGGAGAATGTGGGCAGAGTCAGAAGGAAAGAATAAAGGAACTACTTTTTGTTTCACCATCCCCCTACTTTAATATCAATAAGAAAACTAAAATAAGCGATGATTATTATTTAAATTTACTTCTATCTTTCCTTTTATGATATATTGAAAGACATTTGAACTATTTATTTATTAGTGTTATCTTCGGTGGATATATAAAAACTTATTTAATAATTCTATATTTTATAACAGAAATCCTAAAATATCTGAATATAATTCAAAGTTTAAAGAATTTATTAGATTTTTTTAAATTCTTAAAAGCAAAAGTTAGATTATTATGCAAGATATTCCAGAATTTTCGAAAATGAAAGAGGATCTGAATTATAAATACTACTTAGATGGGCAATGGAAAAATTCAATTTCAGATGAGTTAATCCCTGTTTATAATCCCTATAATAATCAATTGGTTGGAAATGTACAAGCTTGTACAAAGAAAGAAGTAGATGAACTCATAAAAATAGCTCATGATAATATCAATTGCTGGGAAGATATCCCATTGAATAAACGAGCAGATATTTTAAATAAAGCAGGGGATTTAATATTAAAATGGTCAAAACCCTTAGGTCTTTTACTAATGAAGGAGATAGGAAAGCCAATTAATAGTGCGATATCTGAAATTACGAGAACTGCCGAAATATTTAAAGCAACTGCTGATTCAAGTTTGCAGGTATCAGGTGAAACAATTTTAGGTGATGCCTTTGAAGGTTATACAAAAGAAAAAGTTTCAATGACTTATAGGGTGCCATTAGGAGTTATTTTATGTATCGGCCCTTTTAATTATCCTTTTAATTTAACTGGTTCTAAGATTGCTCCCGCACTGATCGCAGGTAATACTGTGGTTATGAAACCACCAACTCAGGGCCCATTAACTGCTCTTCATTTTGGAATTATTTTAGAAAAAGCAGGTGTGCCTCCTGGGGCATTTCATATTATAACAGGTCGTGGTTCTGAAATTGGAGATTATTTAGTCAGTCACCCCTTAATAGATATGATTAACTTCACAGGATCTTCTGAAACGGGCAAAAGGTTAGCCAAAGTTGCAGGGATGAAACCCTTATTGCTTGAATTAGGAGGAAAGGACGCTGCAATAGTTTTAGATAATGCTGACTTAGAAATTACTGTAAAAGCTATAGTTTCAGGTGCTTTTTCCTATAGCGGACAGCGTTGTACTGCTGTTAAAAGAGTATTACCAATGCCAGGCATAGCAAATAAATTAATAGATAAAGTTATAGAAGAAACTCTCAAATTAACAATGGGAGATCCAGCAGGAAATAATACAATCGGACCCCTTATTAGTTCAGATCAATGTGAATATGTTCAAGGTTTAATAGATGATGCAATTGATAAAGGAGCAACATTAAAATGTGGAAATAAACGTGAAGGCAACATTATATGGCCTACAATATTAGATAACGTTAATAAAGATATGAGAATTGCGTGGGAAGAACCCTTCGGACCGGTTCTTCCATTTATTCGAATCAGAAGTGCTGAAGAAGCAATTGAAATTTCAAATAAATCAGAATATGGTCTTCAAGGAATGATTTTTACAAACGATCTAGACCTTGCATTTAATATAGCTCAAGAATTAGAGGTAGGCACAGTTCAAATTAACGGAAAGAGTGCCCGTGGACCAGACCATTTTCCTTTTTTAGGAACTAAATCTTCTGGTTTAGGTACTCAAGGTATACGATATTCTATCGAAGCAATGAGCCGCCCTAAAGTTGTAGTTATTAATCTTTCTGAAAGAGGAAAACTAGTAAAACAATGTTTTACTCCAGGAGAAATAGATTAGCTTTTGGCTGTTTTATTATTTACTTATTGTCACTTTTTCTTTTTATATAACAAAAGCATTGATAAACTAATGATTATCATTACTAATATTAGTATTATAAGCAAATTCACTGGAGAACAATTTACAACTGATATGATTTGCCATGGAAATCAGTTCTTGCCTAAAATGTAGAATTTCCCTGAAGTTCTTAATATCGTTTCTAAATTAATAAAAATGTTTGAAACACCAAAAATCTCGAACTTTATCCCTCACATAGAAATTATCCATGTGATATAACACTTCTAACAGATCTTTATAGAGGGATTGAAAATATAGATAATTTATGTGGTAAAAAAATCGCTTTCGGCTTCTTTGAAGCATGACAGATTGATACTAATAAAATTAGATTTTTTCTGTCGCAAATATGACTTTTTTCACTTTCAAAGAAGGTTTAATGCTGATAAGAATAGAAGTTCATTAAGTGGAAAACTTTAAAGGAGAATAAAAATAAAATAACCAAAAACATTGGGAAATGGGAAGAAATGATTCCAAGAAAAATTATAGAAGGATTAATAGATATCTATGTGTATGTCTATACGAAAAATATAAGTAAAGAATTTGCTGGTAAAATAAATTCCATAACTGATTCAGATATAGTTATTATAGAAGATAAGAATGAAAATCTTTCATATATCCCTCTCTCAGAAATAAGAGTCATTACTGAGAGAAGATAAAGAATTTAGATTACCAATTATTATATTCATCGCACATCCAGCAGATTAACATCATTATAACAAAGTTCAAGAACTAAATTATATTAATTCATAATATTTTTAACGAGATGATTAATCATAATTAGTATAATTATAATTTTAGGATGTTTCTTAGCTGTCATAATTTTAATTATAACTAATAAATTAAATAGAGCAATCTCTTCATTATTAGGGGCTATAATTACCTACTTTGTGCTTATTTTTGTCGAGGGATTGGATTTTACTATAATAGTAGAATTATTATTTGGATCTCCGGCTGAAGGATTTGTTAACCTCCATTCCTTAATAATGATAATAGGAACGATGATGATAGTACAAATTGCTAATGAAGCAGGTACTTTCCAATTTATCGCTGGTAAATTAATTAAACTATCAGGAGGAAAACCTGTTAATTTAATGATAATCTTTTGCACGGTAACTGTTTTAATTTCTGCTATTTTAAACAACATTTTAACAGTTATTATTATTATTCCGCTTACTATTACAGTTTCAAGAATTTTAAATGTAAATCCATCTCCATACATTTTAACTCAAGCAGTTTTAGTAAATGTTGGAGGAACTGTCTTTTCAATTTCTTCAATTCCAAACATCTTAATTACAACGTTCACTGGAATAGAGTTTTTAGAATTTTTTATTAATGTTGGGTTATTATCTTTTATCGTTTTTGTATTTACTCTCATTTTTTTCATTAAAATTTATAAAAAAGAAATAACCATTCCTGAAGAAGGCCAAAAAGCATTAAAAGAATTTGATGTTTGGAATGTTGTTCAAAATAAAAGATTGTTGTATCAGTCTTTATTCTCATTAGTAGGCTTATTAATTTTACTAACACTTATTCCTTCATCATTTATTTCACCGGATATTATTGCTTTAACTACAGCTATTTTTTTAATCATTTTAACAAGATTAGATCCAAGAGAAATTATAAATAAAATTGATTTCGAATTGATATTCTATTTATTAGGTATTTTTATAATTGTTGGAGGTCTTGAGGTAACTGGAGCAACAGATGCGTTAGGAATTTTTATCCTAAATATTGGCGGAAGCAACTTATTTTTCCAACTTCTATTAGTTCTGTGGTTTTCAGCCTACTTGAGCAGTTGTATTGATAATATACCAATCACAAAGGTATTGATTCCGGTTGCAAATACTATGACTGAAACAGCTTCATTATTTAATAGAAAGCAAATTTTTTACAGCCTTGCGTTTGGTGCAAATTGGGGGGATAATCTAACACCATTAGGAGATAATATTCTTGTGGTTAATATCGCGGAACGAAATAAGCGCCCTATAAGTTTTAAGTCATTTTTCAAATTAGGTTTTATTACTACAAATTATCAACTAATTATTATTTCAATCTATTATTGTCTGATATTTTATTTTCAAATAGGGATTATTATTTTAGTTATTGTGGTTTTATTTGTAATAATAATCTACTGTTTGAACAAATTTGGACCAAAAAAATTAAAATCTCATTTAAATGTAATAAGTAATAAAATAAGAGAATCTATTATAAGGTGAATTTTAAATGGTATTCAAAAATATTCAAAGAATACAAGCGGCTTTACCAGAAGTCAAACACATTGCAATGTTCTATAATAATGGAATAATTTTTCAAACTACTTTTGACCAAGAAATTAATATTCCAAAATTAGGCGAAAATTTAGCAGAAATTTTGAATCACGCTAGAAAACTCTATGAAGTATCCCATTATAATTTTGAAAATTATAAAAAAATTATTTTTGAAACATATGACATGTCTATTATTATATTAAAGCTTGGTGAAGATAGTAATATAGCTCTTTTCTTTAAGAAAGAAGAAGAAAAAGAATTAAAATTAACTGCAATAAAAAGATACATTACAAGAATTGAAGAATTAATTGACATGGATGAAAGAGAACTGATAATTCAAGATATCCTAGCAAAAGAAGAAGAATTTAAACATTTAAAGGAACTAATAGCTGAAAAAGAAAAAGTTGCAGAAGAATTAAATACAAAATTAATTATTGTTGAGAGAGGAGAAATAGAAGGCGAAAAAAAGCAAATTTTGAGTGAATTAAATTCCATAAATGTTGAATGTGTAAATTTGAGGAAGGATTTAGAAAAAATTAATAATGAAATCACCCAATTAAAAGAAAAAATAGAAAAAAGTCATAAAAAGGAATAAAATGAGATTTATAAATTCAAATCTATAGTAACTCCGATTATTACTGGAACTAAAAGAATTATCGCAATACTTATAATAATAATAATAACGAGGGATTCATTAGAGTCTTTTTTAATATGTTCAAAATAGATATACACTATTATTATAAGGGATACTATTAGAAGCCCACATAACAGTAAAATCAAACTTATTTCATTCAATGACATATTACTCGTTAATCTTTCCTTTCTTTTATAATTCCAATGATTAATTTAATTCAACTTAAATTTTTTAGACATTAATTAAATATCATTTTATATCCACATTCATTTGTAGGAAATTTGCCGCTTGGAGGTCTAATTTTTTCTCGTTGAGCTAATATTTCTGAAAGTTCTTTTTTTAAGTCAGCTAAGTTATCTTCTCTCTCTCTTATTTGAATGCTCTTCTTATAGACACTTTTAATTGCTTCATTTAATTTTTTTTGCTGGATTTTAAATTCTTCTTCTGCGCTTGTTAATTTTTCACTTGCTGCAGTTATTTTCAAGAGTTTAGCATAATTGAATTGCTTTTTACCTAATAAATCTCTCTCTTTAGCAACATGTATCTTTTTATTTATTACTTTTAATTCCTCTTCTGCAATTTGTCTTTCTAATTGTGCTATTCTTATTTGAACTTCTGCATTATTTTTTTTGATCCCAGCAATGTGAAAATTATAGATAGCATAATCTTCTTCATTTTTAAGGTTATTATTAGAAAATTCTAAGATATCTTTAACATACATTTTACTCTCAACTAGTTTTTTACTCTTTTCAGCTAATCTCTGTTTAAGCTTAGCTAAATCTATTTCATTTTTAGCAAGATTTTCACGCGCTTTCGCACTTTTTAACATTTGTTTAGCTGTGGTTTTTGAATCTCTACAGATAAGTTTTTCTTTTTCAGCAATATCTAAATTATTTTGCGCTTTTATTTCAATATTTTCGACAATTTCGATTTCAATCACACCTCTCTACCATTTAATTTTAAGGAAATTTTTAGTAAATAACTCTAAAATTTATTTAATAATATATATATAATTAACTCGTTAACTTTATCAATCCATACTTTTTCAATTTTTCACTTTGCATAAATTGTCTTATCATATCTTCTTTCAAATCTACTTTCTGTTTTATACGACGTCGTGCTCGGTGGATGGATAATCCATAAACATCTTCTGCAGCTTCTAAGACTATTTCCGATAGAGTAGGATGACTATGTACAGTATTAGTAATGTCATGGATAGTCAAACCGTTTTTCATTGCAAGGGCAATTTCAGCAATCAACTCTGATGAAGCAACCCCAATACAAGAAGCACCTAAGATATCATCAGTTTCTTCATCAGTGATAATCATTAAAAAACCTTCATCTTCACCCATGCATTTTGCTTTCCCTGAAGTGGCATATCCAAATCGACCAGTCCTTATTTTTACACCCCTATCTTCAAGAAATTTTGATTTATATCCTACAGAACCAATTTCAAATGATGTAAATATCGATGCTGGAATAACTGTATAATCGGTTACTACTGGATAAGTATCAAAGTTTCCAATACTGCTGAGAGCATTAAATACAGCAATGTCTCCTTCATAACTAGCAACATGAGCTAACATGACACCCCCTGTAACATCACCAATAGCATAAATACCTCTCTCATCGGATTCTAAAGTAAAGGGATTTACTTTAATTTTGCCCTGATACGTTTCAATCTTTGTATTTTCTAAACCAAGCTCTTCAATATTGGCTTTACGTCCAACGGAAACTAAACAAAGATCTGCTTCATAATAAAATTTCTCAGCTGAAGCAGTATCATCTTGAGGGATAGATGATTTACAAGTTATTGCTCTTATTTTTGAATCATTAACTTCAATATTCAATATATTTCGATTTTCTACAATTTCAATGCCCATAACATTAAATTTCTTTTTGAGTTCTCGGACAACTAAAGGTTCTTCAATAGCTAAAATTGTAGGTAAATATTCCAAAATTGTTACTTTTGAACCAAATCGACTAAAAATATTTGCAAATTCACATCCTATTACTCCACCACCTATAATTAGAAGATTCTTCGGTATTAATTGAAAGTCCTTAACAAGAATGTCATCACTAGTTAAAATGTATTTATGATCAATATTAAATGAGGGTAATAAAGTTGGTCTTGATCCAGTTGCAATAATAATGCGTTTGCCAATAATTTGTTTAGTACTTTCTCCTTCTATTTCAATAATAAATCCTTCATCTATTGACCCCGATATTATTTTTCCTACTCCATAGAATAGGTCGATCTTTCTTTGTTTAATTAAAACTTCTATACCTGAAATTAATTCTTTTACTACATTATTCTTTCTTTCAACGGCATTATTAAAATTTGGTTTTATTTCTCCATCAATATCCACTCCAAAATTCTTTGCATTACGTTTAATATTTTCGATTAATTTCGCTGAACTATAAAGTGCTTTTGTAGGGATACAACCTCGGTTTAAACATGTTCCGCCCACATTTTCTTTTTCAATTAAAGCAATTTTTGCATCATACTGAGCAGCTCGAATTGCTGCATGATATCCTCCTGGACCCGCACCAACTATAATAATATCATACATATTTATTTCACATTTAGATTTTTTGTATTATTATTTAATTTTAGAAAAAAAATAAATATTTATTAGTTTAATCAATTAGGTCTTATCTTTTCACGTTCGGCTAATTTATCAGAGTGATCTTTCTTAAGATCTGCTAACTTATTTTGTTTTTTAACAATATTTTTATTCAACTCTAGTGCATCAGTTTCAAGTTTGGTTAATAATTTCTGAACATTAAGATATGCTTCCTCAGCTCTAGAAATCTTATCACTAGGTGCATTAGCATTCATTAGTTTAACATAGTCCCTTATTTTATTTGCTAAATTTCCTCGTTCTTTAGCCTCATCAAGCTTCTTATTAGCAATTTTTACTTTTATTTCGGTTATATCCTTCTCTATTTTCGCAATCTCTTTTTGAATTTCAGCAATTTCAGTCTGAATTTCAGCAACATTTTGATTGTATTGCGTTTGTATTCTCTCCGCTTTTAAAATATCTTCACCAATTTTTAAATAGTCTTTCATTTTTTCCTTCCTTTCAACTAACTTTTTACTCTTATCTGCTAATCTCTCTCGTACTTTTGCTACTTCAAGTT
Organism: Candidatus Hermodarchaeota archaeon; assembly: GCA_048885765.1. Classification (GTDB taxonomy): domain Archaea; phylum Asgardarchaeota; class Lokiarchaeia; order Sigyniarchaeales; family SOKP01; genus Loki-b32. Next base: position 25,497 of record JBHLLI010000024.1, on the reverse strand, counting down.
CATTTCTAGCTAGCATTTCTCGAGCTTTAGCTCTTTTTACTGACTGTTTTGCTAACGATTTCATTTCACTAGCTGTATCCCTCTCAATTCTAGCCAAATTTGCATTCTCTTCTGCTATTTTCTCAAATTTATTAATCTCTTCCATTACACTAAACAACTCGCTGTTTTTATTTTATTTGCAAAAAAATTAATTAACTTTTATTTCTTTTTTTTCCTTCTTTTCAATTTCTAATTTAGGAATTCTAATTTTTAGGATACCCTTATCTAAACTTGCTTCAATTTTGTCTTCATCAGAATTTTCAGGTAAACTGAAACATCGATAGTAGCTAGAACTTCTAAATTCTCTTCTAACTACCTCACCCTCCTTTTCTTCTTTCTTCTCTTCTTTAATTTCTCCTTTAATCTCCAAATTACCGTCTTGTACTATAATTTCTATATCTCCTTTTTGAAGACCAGGCATTTCTGCATCAATTATAAAACTATTCTCATCTTCAGAAATATTAGTTAACGGTGTTCTAAATATTGGTTCAATTTCCATTGTTTTCAGACTTAATGGACGTAACTTTCGATAACTAAATGGCCAATAAAGATCATCGAAAAGGCTTTTTGTTAAATCATCAAAATATCTATCCATTTTCTGAAATAATGAGAATGGGCTTTCACGCCTAATTGCTAGTTCTTTAGATTTTTGCTGTTTTTTCTCATCTTTCTCTTTTTTGCTTTTCTTAACCTCAACTATTTCCATTTTAACCACCTCTTTTACTACAATAAGTTATTTAAATTTTATATTATAGATTTTAATGATGATGATTTTATTTTGATTAACGATATATTTCGTCATAATTTTCTAATTCTTCCTCGTCAACTTCATAATCCCCATCATCTTCTTCATTATTATCTTCATCTTCGTAATTTCCATCATTCTCATCAGTATAATCATCATATTCATAGTCATATCTCTTCTTTTTACCTGATTTTTTTTCTGTTTTCATTTTCATCACTCAGAAATTTTTATTATTGATTGTTAATTTGACTTAAAGTTATCATAGTATTTAAACGTTTTCAAATGAAAACACATCATAGTTTAGATAACTTTAAATACTCTGATATCATTTTATTATTTAAATTAAGAAAATAAAAATGAACGAAGAAGCGCAATTTACAATGGCTAAGAAAGAAATTAAGCAAAAAAGTAATTTTCTTGGATTTAGGCTTTCAGAAGGAGTTATTAATAAATTAGAGTTAATTGCACGACAAGAAAATAAGACACGTGGATTAGTTGCTAAAGATGCTATTGAGCAATGGCTCAATTTAGAACTGTTTAACCAAACCAATGAAATGATTATGATATCAAAATCCATCTTTTCTAAGATCCTCTCTCACTTGGATGATCAAACTATAGAGATTATTGCTAAAGATTTTGCAGATTTATTCTCAGATATAATGAAATTTTCAACTTCAAAACCTATGAATGAAGAGAATTTGAAATTGTATACAACTTTTTTAATTAATTTTTTTGGTAAAAATGGATTAAAATGGTTTAATACTTTGGACATTCAGAAAAAAGAAAGTTCTTTCACATTTAGAGGTCTGCACGATATGGATGAGGTTTATTCCCATTTTTTTACAGAATTTTATAAGTATCTCCTATCTCAATATTTCGAACTAGAATATACAACAAAATTGGAAGAAAAAACGTCTAATTTAGTACATCTTGAATTTAAAATTAAATAGAATTTTAAAAATTATGATTATTGTATGAAACATGAGCTCTCAAAAATTAAATCAAGCTAAAATTTACCTATTAGCATTTTCAAATCAATATTTAAAGGATTTCTGTAAAACATATAAAATTAAAGGATTTTCAAAATTAAATAAAGAAGAAATCATTGATCTCATTCTAAACTCAATTTCTAAAACTGATTTTGACTCGTTTCTACAAGATATTGAGGAAAAATCTTTAATTAGTATTATTTCTTTAGTTCCCAAGTATTTTTTGAAAGAAAATCCTACTAAACTGGATAATTTGAGTTTTGATAAAAAAAATAACCTATTAAGATTAAACTTCAAAGGTTTTAGGTGGGAAATTGCTACTCAGATTCATTTTCATAATTTAATTGCAAATAAAGAACCATTAAAATTTAATTACAAATGTGATTGTGAATATGCTAAAGATGGGGGGTTTTGTAGTCATTTTTGGGTTGGCCTATTATGGGTTTTTCAAAAATTTTCGCTTCAGAATTCTCGCTGGAATAAAACCAAATTACCAGAAATCTTTAATCAATTGAAAATTAGATTAAATTTTGCACCATACAATAAAGAAATTTCCAAATCAGATAAAGCAGATATGCTATCAGTCGAAGAATTTTTAAAAATCAAATTAATGGGGAAAACTCAATTTGATTATAATGATTTGGAGGATCTTTCAATTAAAGAATTATTAACATTTATTTCTCAATTAAATATCAAAATTTCAGAAGAAGAGCAAATTAAACCAAAAAAAAGTAAATTAATTACATTAATTAAAAATCAAAGAGGTATAGAAGAGTTCAGTAAAGCATTTTTTGAATTTAAAAAAAATTTTAGAATCGCTGAAGCGAAAAAGATTCCAATTGAAATTACTAATATTGAATGGGGGCCTCCTCTAAATTGCCAAGCCAGATTAAAAATATTTGAAAATGAAAAAGAAGAGATTGTTAATATAATAGTCAAAAATAATCAAATTAACCATAGTAATTGCCATTGGGTTTATCACCGTCAGAATTTCTGTGGGCATCTAATTGCATTATTTCTAAATCTGTCAAATAAAAATCCCATAAAAATAATTGAATTTCTCAAATCATATTTGAGAGAATAATAAAAAATAGAAGAAGAATAAAGTTATAATTAGAATTAATCATAAGGAGAAATTTTATAATTAACGTAAATCAATAATAAAAAAACAGCGGCAGGAGGAAGAAATATTAGCATAAAAATTCCTGTGATTTCATGTAAGCCATAATGAAGTTCTATCATAAGTACTCCTATATTAATTATAAATGCTCCTGTTAAAGCCATTATATAACTAGGTTTTTCTAGGACTTTCCAGGTGGTGAAGCCATAAAGTAATAAACCTCCTACAATCAAAATAAATGCCCATATTGGTACATTCGCCTCTTGAAAAAAATTAGGAACTCTAAAAGCAGCTTCAACCATTAAAAAGAAGAAAGAACCTGAGATTAACATTAAAGATATATTATAGGCATTTTGATTGGGAAGAATCTCCTTACTATGATAATATGCTATGATTATAAGAACAGAAAATGTAATTACTGGAAATATAACATATACACTTATCCAAATATTCCTTAAGACTAATGCAAAGAAGGATATTATAAAAATTTCTCCAATTATTACTACAACAGTACCTACTGTTTCAATTTTATATCCTTCAACGAGAAAAATCCCAATGAAATAAGCACTCAAACCAGCTATCATTATATATAGACCATAAATCCACGCATTTTCGACCGTTAATGGAAAAACTACGATAATATTAATTAATATGGCTACTAGGATAACTATATTAACAATACCAGTAATGTAAAGCACTTTTTTTTTATCCATTTAATTTCACATTTTTGAAATAAATTGAATTTATATTAAAAAGAATTTAATTTCTCGTTTTATTAAAGCATTTTCAAACCTTAACATTAACAAAAATTTTATTATTTTTACAATTCTGGATAAGATATCAAACTTGCAAAAATAACGTTATTACTCAAATGATTACTCTAAGTTTTTTTTTCTCAAGACCTAATTGGCAACTAAATACATATTAAATTTAAATATTATTTCTTCTAGCTAAATTATGTTAATGAATTCAATTTTTGAATTGATGTCTTAGAGTGCAAAAAATTATGGATGATATTAACATTATAGAAAAAGAATCCCAAAGTAATTTGAAAGTAGCTCAATTTGAAAAAGAATTGGCGCTAAAATCAAAAATTAATGCGTTAGCTGAAATTAAAAAATCAAAAGCAAGAGAGACCTTAGTAAAAATTGAATATGACATTGCTGACATAAAAAAGGATTTAGCTGAAAAGAGAAGAGTATTAGCTAATGAAAAATCAGAAATAAAAAAAAATCAAATTTTAGATTTTTCCGAAGAGGATTTAAAAAATGAAAACGATTATGCGATTTACAACGAGAAGATAGCAAAAAATCAAAAAGAAATCGCCGAGGTTAACAAAAAAATTGCTACAACTGAGAAGCAAATCGCTGAACAAAAATTAAAATTATCTGAAGAGAAATTAGATGTAGCAAAAGTACGAGAAAAATTGTCAAAAATTCAAAATCTTTATATCAAATCAACTCGTGGAGCCGCTTCAGAAAGCAAAATTGCGAAATCTAAAGATAAAATGGAAGATCAAAAAAGAAATTTAATAAAACAGAAAAATGATGTATTAGAGAAGGAAAAGGATATAAAGAAAAAAGAGAACAAACTTGCCGAACTAAAGAAAGAACTTTCTTTAAGACTCAGTGAGAGAGAAAAAATAAGGCATCCAGGCGTAATATTAGCGGGATAATTTATTAAATCTTTAAATAACCTTGATGAAAAATTCAGATAAATACAAATAGGAAATAATTTTTGATTCCTTAAATCCACTTTTTCTTTTTAAATAACAAAAGCATTGATGATGTTATTAGTATCATTACAATTATAACTATTATAAACAAGTCATATTGAAAAGTAGGATATATGATAAAATTCATTCCATAGAAGCCGCCTATAAAGGATAATGGAATGAAAATTGTTGATATCATAGTTAAAACTTTCATAATATCATTCATCTTATTACTTACGCTTGATAAGTACATATCCAGCATCCCAAAGATGATATCCCGATAATTTTCAAACATATCACTTATTCTAAAAATATGATCGTATATATCTCTTAAGTAAATTTGTAAATCATCTCCGATAAGTTTTGATTGTTCACGCTGTAGTTTGTTGATAATTTCTCTTATTGGCCAAATGGACTTTCTTAATTCAATTGAAGACCGTTTCAATCGATATATATGTTGCAACGTTTCAGGTTCAGGTTTCTTTATTAATATTTCTTCAATATATTCTATGTCCTCACCCATTTTTTCTAATATTATAAAATAATTGTCTATTATAATATCTGCTAGCACATAAAATAGATAATCTGCCCCCATTAATCGAACCCTTCCTTTTGGAATTTTAATTCTCTCATAAATAGGATTGAATAGGTTCGTATCTCTTTCTTGGAATGATATAACATAATTTTCTCCTAAAATTAAACTAATTTGTTCATGTTCAAAATCTTCTTGTTCCTGATTCCAACTCAATTTATTTAATACAGCGAAAATAAATTTCCCATAATCTTCTAATTTAGGTCTTTGGTGGGGATTCAATATATCTTCCAGTATAAGAGGATGTAAATCAAATTGGCGACCAATCTCTTCAATTAGTTTTACTTCTGCAAGACCATATACATCAATCCATCTGATTAAAGATTTTTCAATTTGAGTAAGATCAATTTTGATATCCTCAAATTCTTGGAGAGTATAATGGTCTTCTTTATAATCTGTGACCTTAATTTTAGTTTTTTCTTTTATTTTATCTCCTGTATAAATTAGAGTTCCTGGAGGAAGCCCAACTTTTTTCTTTTTCTTACTAGATGGAATCATTTTATGTAAAGGTCGATATAATCTCCTCAATTTGTTTCACTTAAATAATATATGGTTTCTTTTAACTAATTTATTAATAAATTAGCGTTTCAAATAAAAGTTTTCTTAAGATTATTTCATTTAAAAATTAGAATTTTGAGAAAATATCTGTTCAAATACATATTTATGTTTCCAGTTTGGTTTATGGATCCAGAGAGATATTGTACTTTTTTAAATCTTCTATTAATTTTTCAGTATAGTAGTAATGAATTCCTTTTAATCCTAAAGAACGTGCAAATTGTATATTCTTTTTTTCATCATCAACTAAAAGTGCTTCAGAGGGTTCACATTCTAAATGTTTTATTAATTCTTTATAAAACTCAATATCATCTTTATTCATAGTATAATCAAAACTTAATATAGCCTCATCAAAATATTTTAAAAATCCACATTTTTTTTCTAAATATTCTATACGTTCTCTTATGTTTCCACTAAATATCAATAATCTGTAATTATTCATTTTAAGTTTCTTTATTAATTCTTCAATGCCATAGTGAACACAGTATGAGCCAAACCATATATATCGTGTATGTTTTTTTTCCTTTTTGTTAATTCCTAATTTACTGAATAATTTTTCCTCAAATTCATCAATAGTGATTAACCCTTTACGCAGAAGATAACCATCAGAATTAGGATTATCACTAAAGATTTCCCGAAGTGCTTTTTCATTTTTAATATCATAAATCTCTTTAATTTTTTCTATTGCTAAAAAAGATCCTGGTGTAAAATAAACTCCCCCTAAATCAAAAATAATAGTTTTTATTTTATCTTTAGTCATATTAACCCAGAAAATTTATGTATAACGTCATTCAATATCTATTTACATAAGGTTAGTAAATATTAGTATCTCGATAAAAGATCTGGAAGGGTTCCTATCTTCGCAGTCTTATGTTTAAACTTACCTAATTTTTTTATTAGATTTCGAATTTAATCCTCACCCTGAAACTAAAGTTGAGTATTGAATCTATTTATTCAATCCTTTTAACTATACTTGGTGTACTAATGTCAATTCCATATTTATTAACAGAGTTTAAGACAGCTAATCTTAAATCAGCTTCTATTTTCATCATTGACTTTATATCATCAATAAATACAAATAATGTATATTCAATAGCAAATTCTTGGAATTGTGATATTGAAACAAACGGATTAGGATCCTTTAATACTTCTGGGATAGAATTAGCAGCTTCTAATAAAGCATTCTCTACTTTACCATGATCTTCACTATAATCCGCAGTAATTTTAATATGTCTTCTAATTACATCTTTTTTTCCAAGATTTTCTGTTTCATCTGATAATAATTTCTGATTTGGGATAGAAATTTTGACACCATTAAAATCAATCAATGTAGTAAATATTAATTTAATTTCATAGACTTTTGCAGTCTTATCTTTATAGATAAGATAATCTCCTACAACAAATGGTCTACTTGTCATTATAATCATCCCAGCAATTGCATTGCCAAATGTACTTATTGCGGCAAAACCAAGAATAGTACCCCCTACAAGTGTAAACAAAGATGTAATTAGACCAATTGCTTCCACGAATTGAACTAAAATCATACTTATTATAATTAGAATTATTAATATTTTTACAATTCGCTGTAGATTTCTTGCGGTTAACTCTTCTAATTTTTCTTGTCTCTTTAATCTCTTAATCTGTTTTTTAAAAATAATATATACAATCCATCCAATTATTATAGCGATCGCAACAGTTATTATGTTGAATAAGTTATCATAAATCCATCCAAATATGATATCTAAAATATTTTGAAATAGCATTTTGTTATCACTAATTATTTTATTTTTATGATGTTATTTTGTAGGATCAATTTTAAAATATTTTCATATAATAAATAAATTCTTCAAATGTAAAATGTTAAGATTTCTTCTCTCAAAATCTCATTCAGTTAATAAGATCCCAATTAAGTTTATTAATTTAATTTGGTTATTTAAATCTTCATAGCATAAGTCGAGTTTATACATTATTGTTCTCTCTTTAAATAATTTATTTATTATGATAAAAAAATTTTTATATCTACTTGAGCTTAAATTCAACAAAAAACCATATTGAGTTGATATAAAAATGAAAGAAGAGTCAAAGAAGAAGATTTTAGCCTCATCAAACCTAATCCTCGGAACATTGATTATCATAATATCAATTATTACTATAACATTCACTGTAGCTGCAATTATAACCCTACTATTTATACTCTCTATTGGAATAATTATTATTGGGTTGGCGAGGTTGGTAAATGCTTATGCAAATGATGATCTCGACACTAGTGGAAAAATCTCGAAATTCATAACTGCTATTATTGCTTTAATCTTTGGAATTATTGTTATTGTAAATACAGCAACCTCTCCTACATTAACAGTTGAAATTATGATAATTTTAATAACTATTTTGTTATTTATTATCGGATTTGCTAGAATCTACATTGGATTAACAACAAAGGAATACTACAACTGGTATCGTACTTTCATTGTCTTATTAGGCGTCATTATGATTATTTTGGCGCTTTTAGTCTTTTTAATTCCAACCCTTGATAATACGGCTTCTATTGTAATTATGTCAGTATCAATATTGCTTAGTGGAATTGCTCGTTTTGTACTAGGAATGATAGAAATTAAAAAATAATTTTTTTTTTATTATTAGTAGAAAGATATACACTAAATAACTTTATTATTATGTTTAAGTTTGTTTCTTCCTAATTTTGGTAAAATATTTTTGCTTTTTTTGGTTTAATGGTTTTACATATCCAAGCAAATCTTCAAAGACTATTTTCTGATGGAGATGAGGACGAAAAATAAATTTGTAATATTTTTTCCTCCAATAAAAACGTAAAGTATTAAGATAAATTGAAATATCTTTAATTTGTTCTGGTTTGATTTCAGTAAATGAAGTTATTATATTAACTTCTTTGTCAACTTCGATATTTCTTTTTAATAAACTTCCATCTGTTTTTAAAATATAAACAGTACCATTTAAATAAGCATCATCTTCCTTATTATGAGTTAATCCTAGATATTGAGCATAAAGTTTAAAATTTTGATTTATTTTTGCATTTAGATAACTTTTCTGAATTACATCTCTATTTTTATTTTTTATTAGTGTTTTTAGTTCCGTTTCTTCCATTTCTCCTTGAGTTTTTTGTAAAATTTCATAGTATTTCACTTGTAGGTTTGTAAATATTAACATCTCGATATCATTATAATAGTCTTGAACTTCACGAGATAAAATTCTATCATCTTTTATATGATCCCATATAATAAAGAAAAGTACAGCGATTGATACACCTAAACTAACATAAACCAAGATTTCTTCAGGATTCATCATATTTAGATATATAATTTTATTTTAGAGCATTTTAAACTAAAAGTGTAATGAGAATATATATAAATCTCATAATAAAAATAGTTTTTGATATTAAAAGAACTGTTGATCCGTTCAATATAAGATTTAAAGTATGTCTTAAAATCTGAACTTGATAATTATACTCTAATTAAGTTTATTAGTATAGAACCATAAGTCAATTAAATCGGAAATTAGTCTTTAAATAGAGTATTTTAATATGGAAACTAAAAAACTCGCAGAACTAGATATTCTTAGAATAATTGCAATTTTAATAGTGGTAATTTTAATTCATATACCAAATAATTATGCATATCCCTTTGCGATGGATTATACTCCTTACCAAGGATTTTTACTTCATACACTTGGTATTCATGTTGCTATGGGATCTTTAGTTTTTGTTTCCGGATTTGGACTTTATTTGAATAAGAACAATAGAAACATCAATAATACTAAAAAACTATTTGGTTTTCTTAAAAAAAGGTTTTTAAGAATATTTCCTCTTTATTGGATAGCCTTGATCTTATTTATTATTTTTTTTGGCTATTGGGATCAGGGGTTTTTCTACATATTCGCACATATTCTTGGAATACAAATGGTTGTTGCCCCAACATATGGATGGGCTATCTGGACTCTGTGGTTTATTGGTATAATTGTAATTTATTATTTAATATTTATAATCTTAAGTTTTACAGGCTCTATTAAATGGATAATACCTACAGCATTAATTATTCTATTACTATTTGCGATTATTCATATTTATACTGGTTTATTTGAATACCGCTTTTTCTATTACTACCTACTCTTTATTCTGGGTATAATTTCAGCGAATTTATATACCTCATCACAATATGCTCGAGTTAAAGAATTTTTAAAGAATAAATCAAAATATCTTCCTATTATTGTAGGATTTGGAACTGCGGCTCTAAGTATTGTAATATATTTAATACTAACTCAATATTGTTTTTCATATTTTAATTCAGAATATGGAACTACTTTTTTATTCCAAATTTTAGATTTACAACCAGGTATAATTGAATCTGCAGTAGCCGTTTTATTGATAGATCTGATAATATTAGTTTATATAATTTTTATAGTATCACTATCTTATGCTTTTATAAGTTCATTTAAACTTTTACTCCCAAAAATTAAAATAAATAAGACTTTTTCTATAGTAGCTTATTCAACATTTTGTGCGTATCTATTTCATAGGATTTTTCTTGTTATCTATACTTTCATTCTTTCGGAAGGATTAAACTTAGATATACGTGCATTTGAAAATCTCTATTTAGTTTTATTGTTTGTACCATTTATTTTTCTATTTTCATATTTTATTCAAAAAGGTACAGATCGAGTCTTAAAAAGGTTTTCTAGTAAAAGGACGGAAGTTGAATCAGATTAAATGAATTTACATCTTTTTCCCATATATATCATTTGAGGGTGTAAACTTTAAAATGGTATATATCTATTAGATATTTGTTGAGTTGAATAAAGCGATTTCCCTCCGTAAATTAGTTACTACTGAAAATATCATTAAAGGGCTTTTTTATAGTAGGTATTATTTAAAACACAAAATAAAAAAATCTCCCTTAGGTGTAAATTATGATTTAACTTGGCAATGCAATTTAAAATGTAAACACTGCTATTTTAACTCTTCTGTTGAAGAGCTAAGCAATATTTCGAAAACAAACATAAATGAGCTAACAGATGAGCAATGGATAAATGTATTCAAGTATCATAGAGATATGGGAATCAGAAGTGCTTCTTTAACAGGAGGAGAACCAACTCTTAGAATGAATTTATTGTATAAAGCTATAGAAATATTTCCTTCTGTGCAAATTGCTTCAAACGGAATTATCAAATTACCTTGGTTCGATCATCATAAACAACCTATATACTGGGTAAGTTTAGATGGAGGAGAGGATATGCATAATAATATTCGGGGAGCTAATATTTTTCGAAAAGTAATTGAAAATATAAAGGATGATAAAAGAGTACTAATATCTACAACTATTACTGCGATGAATTATAAAGAAATTGAAGAAGTAGTAAAAATTGCTTATAACATAGAAGTATCAGGAGTATTTTTTTTGATGTATACGGGATACCCAAATGATCCTTTATTGGTTAAAGGTATAAAATTGAAATCTGTTATTGAGAGTATATTAAAAGTTATGGCGAATTATGGCGATTTTATATTGATTTCCAAAAAAATGCTTGACTTGTATATTACTAAAGAATTCGTACCGCACTGTGTTTTTAAAAGGGGTCTTATTAAAAGTTATTACCCAAATGGTCAACGGAAATTTTGTGTAATGGGTAATTCTCCATTATTATGTGAAAATTGTGGTTGTATTGTGCCGGTAGCTTCCTATGCACTCTCAAAACTAGATTATGAGACTGTTGAAAAAATCAAGAAATTCCCTTTTTAACTAATGATGGGTAATTATTAAAAGCTTCTATAGATTTAACAAGAATAATTCAAATCATTTTTGTATTAATCCTATGAAAATTATCCAAATCTTTAGTAAAGATTATCCAAATAATAAACCATCTTTATTTACATATGAATCGGAGTTTTACTATGACATAAAAATCCAGACAATTAGCAAAAGAAAAGGATGGAAAATCAATATTCAGAAAAAGCGATTTCAAACACCCTTTAAAAAACATGTCGAAGAATTGGTATTCACCAATTTTTTAAGAGAAGCAGAGTATTATGTCGCACTAAATGAGGATGGGCTAGAAGCGGGATGGATTTCTATTTCTAAACAGAAATGGAATAATACCGCTAGATTATGGGGTATTGATGTGAAGAAAGAGTATAGAAGACGAGGGATAGGAAAGATGCTATTAGAATATGGAATCTCAAAAGCAAAAGAGTGGAATTGCAGAGCTTTGATTCTGGAATGTCAAAGTTCTAATTATCCTGCGATTTCTTTTTATTTTAAAAATGACTTCGATTTAACGGGGTTTGATCTTATTGCATATTCGAATCAAGACCTTGAAAAGCATGAAGTCAGGTTCGAAATGTCAAGGATTCTCAATTTTAATTCAGAAGAAAAATAAAATTTAACAATAATTTAACTTATTTTTGGAGGAGGTATAAATACTCTTCTCATTTCGGTTCGTTCTAAGTTTATTGCGTTCTCAGGGCATAAATGAGCACAAACTCCACAGCCTAAACACCTATCTTCATTGACAACAGCCACAGTATCAACAACTTCAATAGCCTCAGCAGCACAATTTTGTTCACAAGTTCCACATGCAGAACATATTTCTTCATCTACATGGGCTAGATGGGAAGTTAAATCCATTAAGGGAACTGCTCCGGTATAATGTAGTAAAAATGTACCGCAACAGCATTTACAACAATTACAAATGCCATCAAGATCCTTTTCTATATCCAAATTTGTATGAAAGGCTTTGTGAATCAGACCCTCATCTTCAGCTTTCTTCATTATTTCCATGGTTTCTTCTTTTGAAATTTTTTCTATGAATCCATGTTGAATAAGAAATTCAGCCGTTCTACCAAAAGCAAAACAATTTCTTCTTTCTTTTGTTGTTTCACATGGCTCATCAAGAAGATCTTTTTTATGTCTACAATAGCATACCGTCACTCCAATTGTATCATGCATTTCAACTAATTTTGAAATCTCTTCCAGGGGCAAAACAACCTCATCTTTTACTACTACTTCTTCTTCAACCGGAACAACTCTATCAAGTGAAGGACCGTTTTTGAATTCTTGAACCATTTGATCATAATTGTTTTGAGTATCTTGGACTACTTGTTTATATAATCTGGAGTATAATCTTGCTAAATTTTTTGCTTTTTCATCAGTTTCACCACGCATCAAGGTAAATTCAATAATTCCCGGAAGTAAGGGAGACTTCCGATAAACCATAACCCCTGTACTTCTGCTGGGAATACCAGTAATCACACCAATGTTCATTAAATCATTTAGCATCTTATTAAGAGCCTCATCATCCATATCAGTTAAAGGTTTTATCTCATCGATGTTATAAGAACGCTTTTTTAATAATGTAATAAACTTAGCCTGTTCTTCTGTTAGTAACGTTTGCATTATTTCTATAATAATATCACTTACTCGTATTGGCAATTGTCCTGCTTTTATAAAGTTCCTCGCAACCTTATACCATAATTTTTCAGACATTTTTAATCAATATCTTATTTTGTGTAATTTTAGTAAATTAATGGCTAATAAATAATGTTTTTGAAGGTGTCTATTTCACAATATTTAATAACTTAATAACCTCTTTTTCATCTATTTCCTTTAGAGTTTTGATTTTAATGTGTCTTGTTGTTTTACCACTTCCTTCAAAGAGGGCAATCTCTTCTTTTGTTAAACCCTTAATCGAAAAGCCCAAATTAACATGTGTTTTTAAAGCTACAATATAATATTTATTTCCATAGTAAGGTACACCATACTTCATTCCCTCGATAATACTTGGAAAAGTGTTTAATATGATTTCTCTTAGTTTCTGGCAAATCTCTTTATGAGGAGATTTCTGTTTTTCTATATATTCAGTAACTTTTTTATCCATAGTCTTGTTCTAAATTTGGTTCAAATTTAACTTTACCCAAAAGAAATATTTTATGATATAAGGTTCTTTATATATATTCTTTAATTTTAAAGACTTCTAAAAGTCTATACCCCAATGTGATAGGAAAAAAGCGTAAGATTTAAATATGTCAATTAACATATGTTAAATAAGTGGTTGTTGTCAACCATAGATTGACATAAAATATTGAAAAATCAAAAATAATAATAAAAATTGAAATAAGAGGTGGATTTAATGTCCGAGAAAGTTGATGTTAAGAAAAAAGAAAAAAGTAAAGAAGAGAAAAAAGAAGATCAAAAATCGAGAGAAATTACTGTAAGAAGAGAAAGTCCATTTTCTTTATTTCAAGAAATGGATCGAATATTCAGCGACATGCAACGCAATTTTTTTGAAGATTGGCCATTTGGATGGAGGCGTCAACGTCCATTTTCATTGATAATAAGAGAGGACGAGCCTATTTTTAGGACTCCATTAGCAAATATAAAAGAAAGTGAAGATCATTTTGATATTACTGCAGAATTGCCCGGATTGGACAAAGGAGATATCGAAATAACTATTCAAGATGGAAATTTAGAAATAAAAGGGGAAGTAAAAGAAGAGAAGAAAGAAGAGAAAGATGGCGAACTAGTTAGAAGAGAATACCGGTCTTCAAGTTATTATAGATGCTTTACTCTACCAGACAATATTGATGATGACAAGATTGACGCATCTCTCGAAAAGGGAATCTTAACAGTAAAGATCCCTAAAGTTGAACCTGTAGAGCCTGAAAGGAAGAAAATTGCTATCAAATAAAATACTTGATTTTCCTTTTTTTTTTTAAAACTATTCTTATTTTTATTTTAAATCCAATTTTTTATTTTTCCAAAACGATAGTTGAAATCTCAATTGAAATTCATTTAATTATCAAAACTTTTTAGCTTCAAAAATTTACTTTAAATTAAATGAAAACATAACTTAAATAGTTAAAAATCGAGATTTGAACTATGTTTGATAAAAATTATCTATATAAAATTCAGCAAGAAAAGGAATCCTGGGAGAAAAAAGTTAAAGACGCAAAAGAACGCAATGTAAAATTTGTTACTGATTCTGACATTCCTATAAAGCAATTGTATACGCCTTTAGATGTTAAAGGAGATTATTTCGAAAATGTAGGCTTTCCAGGACAACCCCCCTTTACTAGGGGAGTATATCCAAACATGTATCGTGGAAGACTTTGGACAATGAGATTATTTTCAGGTCATGGAACACCTGAAGAAACGAATAAAAGATGGAAATTTTTATATGAAAATGGTGAGACTGGTTTTAGTGCTGCAGTGGATGCTTTAACCTTTAATGGAATTGATCCCACTAATAAGGATGGGGCTCCAGAAGTTGGAACATCAGGAGTGCCACTATATTGTATAGACAGTCTGTTTGCTCTTACGGAAGATATCCCAATTGATAAAATAAGTGTCGCATTAGTCGTAGAGCCTTTTACATGCGCTCCTGTATGCTCAATGTATTTCAATATGGCACAAATGCGTGGATATGACCTCAAACAATTGATGGGAACAACGCAAAATGATATACTTACCATGACAGTTGGATATATTCCATATAAAAATAGTCCTCCCAATCATATTCTCCGGTTGGCTTGTGATTTTATCGAGTGGACAGTTGCCCAAAAAAATGTACCACAGTGGCACCCAATTAATTTCACAGGTTATAATTACCGAGAGGGAGGAATTGATGCTGTACAAGAACTTGGTTTTGTTTTTGCAAGTGCCTGTTCTCATATCGATAACTTAATTGAGAGAGGCTGGAAAGCTGACGATTTCGTTGGACGATTAGCATTTCATTTAGCAGCTCATAAAGATTTCTTTGAAGAAATTGCAAAATTTAGAGCAGCAAGAAGAATATGGCATAAATTAATGAAAGATAAATATGAAGTCAAAGATCCTAGAAATCTAGGTTTTCGATTCCATGTTCAAACTGCAGGTTCTTCTTTAACAGCTCAATCACCAAAAATTAATATCGTTAGAACAGCAATCCAAGCATTAGAAGCTAACTTAGGGGGATGTCAATCATTACATACAAATTCTTATGATGAAGCTATTTGTTTACCCTCTGAAGAGGCTGCATTAGTTGCATTAAGGACTCAGCAAGTTATTTCAGATGAAACAAGGATTCATAATACTATAGATCCTCTCGCGGGTTCATACTTTATTGAATGGTTAACTGATGAAGTTGAAGAAAGAGTATGGAACTATATTGATAAAATCCAAAAAGTGGGTACTATTGATAAAGCTCTCTCAACTGGATTCTTATATAAGGAAATGAGAGATGCATTTCATAAACGCAGAATGAAAATCGAGAATGGAGATGAGATAATGTTAGGCGTAAATAAATATGCTGTGCCTTATGATACCGTTACAGATGTCTTTAGAACTAATAAAGAAGCAATAGATATAGAAGTAAGCAGAATTGAAAAACTGAAAGCACGTAGAGACAACGCCAAATTAGAAAAGATATTTGACAAACTAAGAGAAGTGTGCGAAAGAGAAGAAAATGTAATGCCAATTGTTATGGAAGCTACTAAAGAAGGAGCAACATGTGGAGAAGTGTGTAATATATACCGGGAAATCTGGGGAACTTGGGATCCACCTTTAGCAATTTAACTTTTGAGGTGATATTTATGAGTGAAAAGAAGATAAGAGTATTAATGTCTAAACCAGGTATTGATGGACACTGGCGTGGAGGTATAGTAGTATCAAGAGCTATAAGAGATGCAGGTATGGAACTTATTTTTGGAGGATTTCAAAATACACAGCAGATTGTTGAATCTGCAATCCAAGAGGATGTTGATGTTATAGGATTAAGTATTCATTCTGGTGCTCATTTTGCTTACACTCAGCAAGTTATTGACCTATTGAAAGAACGCGGAGTACTTGACAATATTATGATATTAGTTGGTGGTGTAGTTCCTGCTAAAGATTTTCCTAAGTTAAAAGAAATGGGTGTAGCAAATGTATACGGTCCAGGCTCAATGACATCGGATATTGTCGAATTTATTAAAGCACATGTCAAAAAATAAAAAAGACATGTAATATTTTTTTAATCAATTTATAATTTTACATCTATTTTTCATTGAGGAATGTATTTCATTGAATCCCATATATGATATTGATACATTGATTAGTAAATTTAAGCAAAAAGATAAAATTTCTTTAGCAAAATTGATAACTATTATTGAAAATGAGCCAGAAAGAGCGCACGAAATATTCAAACATTTTGAAGGGCAAAGTCATGATTCTTATATAATAGGTATTACTGGATCTCCTGGTGTTGGAAAAAGTACCTTAACAGGTGCAGTTTCAAAAAAATTATTGGAAGAGGGAAAATCTGTTGGTATTATTTGTGTCGATCCTACATCTCCTTTCTCTGGAGGTGCTTTTTTAGGTGATAGGGTGAGAATGACAGATATTTCACTTCATCCGAATGTATTTCTCAGAAGTCTGGCATCAAGAGGTTATAAAGGTGGCATTTCAAGAGCAGTATTTGATATCAGTTTATTATATGAAGCTTATGGAATGGATGTAATTATTATTGAGACTGTCGGTGTCGGACAAGCTGAATTCGATATTTATAATCTTGCGTATTCTGTTGTAGTGGTCTTAGTTCCTGGATATGGAGATGCTATTCAAATGCAAAAAGCCGGAATAATAGAAATTGGTGATATGTACAACATAAATAAAAAAGATCTAGGTGGAGAAGATATCGCGGTTCAAATTGAAATGATGCTTGATGATACTGTATTTCAAAGTGGGTGGAGGCCTCCAGTTTCTATGACTGATGCAATTGCAGGGGAGGGAGTAGATGAACTTATCCAGAATATATGGGATCATAAAGAACATCTTGAGCTATCAGAAGCTATTAATGAAAAAAAGAAGAATAGATTCACATATAAGATTAGAGAACTTATTTATTCCAAAATTGAAAAACTTGTTTCAGAAAGCTTTCTTAATGAAAGTGATATTAATGAAATAGTAAATCACGCGGTCGACGATGGAAAATTTAAAATCTACCGCACAATCCATAATAAATTCGAAGATGTAAATTTCGAAATTAAAAAAAAATAATTAAATTACTTCTTATTATTCTAAGAAGCAAAAATAAATCGAATACTTACTTAAACTGAATTTTTTATTAATTATGCCAATACTAGGAATAGATTATGAAAAATGTAACAATTGTCAAATTTGCTATTATGTATGCACAGGATATTTTAGACGTGATAAAGAACTAAATAAAATCGTATTTGAAGATCCTAATAATCTTTGCGATCTATGTGGAAGGTGCATAGCAATGTGTAAATTGGATGCGATTTTGTATGAGAATGTAGGAGACGTATTAACATTTGAAGAAGTTCAGGATCCATATACTTTAATTCCGTATGAAACTATGCATAAATTTATGAGTGCTAAACGGTCAATTAGAGGTTTTAAAAAGAAAAAAGTTCCAAAGGCTTTATTAGAAAAAGTCTTAGATGCTATGAAATATGCCCCTACGGGAGGTAATATCCGAACATTACAATGCACTATAATTTCAGATGATGACAAAATCAAAAGGTTGTCAGAATTGGTTATGGATCGAATAATTGCTTCAAATAATCCACGGTATAGTGAATATATGAGAAAAGCCAGAGAACGTGGAATAGATAGCATATTTTATAATGCCCCCCATGTAATGATAATACACTCAAGTAATCCAGGAGATGGTATGAACTCTACAATAGCTTTGACCTATGGAATGTTATATGCCCAAACATTAGGACTGGGAACTTGTTGGATTGGATTAGCTCATGGAGTTCTCTCCAAGAGTACTCCATGGAGTTTAGAAGCACGGAAGAAAATTGCTGGGATCGACGGTTTTGTGTGGGGTGTAATAATTATCGGATATCCCACACAAATTTATTATCGAGTACCACCACGCCCTGATATAAAAACTAAGGGTTTAAATGAACTGGAATAAATTGGTTAAAACATATTATAAGATGATAAGATATCAATGGTTGAATTTTGTCCTGAATGTGGAAGTTTATTAAGAAAAAAAACCTGTAGATGTGGTTATATAGAAGGTGAAATCACAACTGATAAAGTATCTTTAATCCAAATATGGGACCCTCCCTCTCCCAATATCATTTACTGTAAAATAACAGCTACTCCATACGAGAAACTTAAGTTAATGTTAAATAAGGGTCTATATCCCGAAAAATTAAAGGAAATTAGAGAAAAAGTACGAAATCACCTTTATTCTTGTGACGATTGCGTGTATTTTCATGAGGAAATATCTCATTGCAAAATAAAAAATAAATACATAAAAAAAGACTCAATTTGTAAGACTTTTGAACCATATGAAAATATTTAGTTCAAGAAGTGCACCTTAAAGTTTTATAAATAGATTTGTTTATTTCTTTTTTATTTCCATTTCCGTTTTTTTTAAGGGTTCTAATAGGATAGGTATTTTAACACAAGATTATAGAATAATAATAATTTAAATTAAAATTCCTTTCTTGACATTCCTTTCCATTTTTCAATAAATCTTTATATAATTGAAAAATCATATAATAATATTCAGTACTTAAATTGAGAAAAAATCTTCAATTTCTCTCAAAATTTCAATTGTATGGTGGATGAGATCACTCAAATGGAAAAATTTCATAATTTAAATAGAGATCTTAAAGCAGAGAATCTAATCAGGGAAACTAAAATTAGTACTGTTGGTAGATTAGCCAAAATACTAGTTGATTTGTTTGGTTCGGATGAAATATTTACTTCAATTAGTGAAAAAGAAGGGCAAGAAATTGAAGTATATTTTAAAGCTTTAGATGAATATTTAACTTTTATTTTAACATCAGACAGAGAAAATTTTGATTGTTATGCCGATAGGGCTAAAAATCCAGTTTCTAGAGTTATTATAGCAGTTAAAGAAGATAAGATACTTCAAGTCTTCAGTGCGATTGTAAGATCTAAAAATAATATTTTTGGACTGGTTAAATTATTGAAGTATGTAATTCCTGGTAAAATAAGGATCAAAGGCTCATATATTACCACTTTAAAATGGGTAAGATGCATAATGATTGGTAATCACACCGTTTATAAAAATGATAAATGAGGTTTCAATATGAATTTGCAGGACGATCCTTTTCTAAGAATTTCGAACACAATAGTAAATCCATATATAACAGAATGGCAAAAAAACAATAAAAAAATTATAGGTCATTATTGTACATATATTCCAGAAGAATTACTATATGCTGCGGATTTATTCCCTTATAGAATTAGAGCAACTGGACATGAACATACGGATTTAGCAGATATCTATATGGTAAGATTCACGTGCTCTTTTGTTAGAGCAACTTTAGATATGGCATTAAGAGGGATCTATGATTTTTTAGATGCTCTTTTTATTTGTAATTCTTGTGATCATTCTAGACGTATGTTTGAATTATTTGATTTAAAAGTATTTCGAAGAGAAGGATTTATGAAGAGAGTTCCGAGATATTATGTTTCTATTCCTCATGTTATTACAGATGAAGGCTTTAGTTGGTACAAAAGAGAAATTGAAGAATTAAAAGAAAATATTGAGAAAAATTTCATAAAAAAAGCAATTACCAACAACGCTCTTCAATCTTCGATAGAAATACATAATGAAAATCGCAGACTCCTTAGAAAAATTCACGAATTACGAATTATTGACGCACCAAAACTTACCGGAAGTGAAGCTTTACAAATATCAATAGCAAACGCCTCAGTTCCAAAAAATTATGCTAATCAAGAGTTGGAACGGATTTATGGTATTTTAAATGAAAAAGAAGGAATAAAGGGAAATTCTAAAAGAATAATATTGATTGGTAGTGAAGTTGATGATATATCCTTTACCAAGCTTATTGAGAATTCGGGGGCAATTTTAGTATCTGATTTCTTATGTTTTGGTACGCGGAATTTCTTAGATGATATAAAAGTAGCTGAGGGGCGTACTCCGCTAGAGAACATTATAAATAGGGTATATTTCAGAATGTCTTGCCCTAGAATGATGGATGATCATGTTAGGCGACTAGAATTTTTAAAAAGAGAAATTGATAGAGCAAATGTCGATGGAGTAATATTACAACGAGTAAATAATTGCGATCTTTATGGATGTGAAAATATGATGTTACTTCATGAATTAAGGGAATTAAATATTCCTATTCTGAATATGGATAGAGAATTTTACCAAACTGATACCACAAGAATGCAAACAAGAATAGAAGCATTTCTCGAAATGATTTCTTAATAAATTCAGATTATAAATTAAGAGTAGGTGGTGAATAATCATGGAAAAAAGTTTTGAATTGGAGAATCGAGTTATACCAATTAGGATGCTTTATGAATCTATTTCAGCTACTCACCAATTAGTTGAAGGAATCCTTCCTGAAAATGGAATACCAGAATTGAGAATAGCTCTTGACAAAGTAAAATCGGTTTTAAAGAAAAATCTCACAAAAGCAAAAGAAGGGTTGCCAATCGTAGGATATCATTTTGCGATTCCTGCCGAATATCTCTCCTGTTTTGATTGTGTTCCCGTATGCCTTGAAGGAACCGGTTATTATTTGTCAACACTATTATTGGATGGTGTAGAGAAATACTATGATTTAATGATAAATTGGGGCCATCCCTTTCATACATGTACAGCACAAAAAGGTCCAATGGGAATGGCCTTAGATGACTTATTTCAATTTGATGCAATATTTACACCTACTGCCCCTTGTGATAACACATGTGCATCATATCCATTTTTTAGATTAGAAAAAAAATTCCCCTTAATAATTGCTGATATGCCATTTCGTATAAATGAGAAGAGTTATGAATATTATGGCAACCAAATTAAGCAAAGTTTATATGAAATAGGGAGGGTGATAGGTCAAGAACCAGATTTTGAAAAGATGAAAACTCATATTGAAATTGAAAACCGAGTACAGCAAATTAGATTTGAAATATTTGAGTTGACTAAAGCTATTCCTAGCCCTATTTCAAATATCTATAACGCAGTTTCTGCAGGTACATTCATTCTTGTTTCTGGGACACAAGAAAATTTAGCTTTTTATGAAGAAGTGTTAGAGATTGTGAAAAAAAGATATAAAGCTAAAAAACATCATGGAGGTGAGGAAAAAATAAGATCTATTTGGCCTTATATGGTAACTTATTTTGACATGTCTTTATGTGAATGGTTGGATCGAGAATTGGGTATGAGTGTACTTTTTGATATTTTCAACTATAATTTTTCAGAACCAATAAATACAGCATCAGATTTGGATACCATGTTTTTTGATATGGCAAGAAAAAGCATGGGATGGCCCATGGTAAAGCAATCTACTGATTTTTATTATAATTCACTCGAAAATTGTCTTAATATGGCCAAAGAATTCAATGCGGATTGTTTTATTTACACCCAGAGTTTGGCTTGTAAACAGTTTGGCTCCTTTCCACAATTATTAAGAGAAGCTCTAATGGATGAACTTGGAATTCCAATGCTACTTATTGAATTTGATGTTGGTGATAAACGTTTTACTCCATTGAAGGTTATGAAGCAAAAAATTAAACTATTTACTCAAACTTTAATGTGAGTTTAAAATTATAAATAGAAGAATCTTAAATATAATAATTATTAAAACAAATTATTCTCACCAATTATGAATTATTTTAATTTGATTAAGGTTTCTAGAAATGATTGAGCGTAAAGTAAAAACAGAATTAGAGCAAGTAGTGGGAGAGAAGTATGTTTCAGATGAACCCGAGATACAATTTCTTTATCATTATGATTTTATAACTGCAGAACCTGAAGGCCAATGTGATATAGCAATTATGCCAAAAAATGCTGAAGAAGTTCAAGATATTGTCAAAATTGCTAATAAATATAAAATTCCAATAGTTCCTTGGGTTTCTGGTATAAATTTTGGTTCTATTGCAACTCCTCGAAAGGGAGGGATTGTCGTTGATTTAAGGCGGATGAATCGAATACTTCAAGTAAATGAAGATGATATGTATATTGTCGTAGAAGGCGGAATTACATGGGCGGATTTAAAAGGATACTTAGATAAGTATCATCCTAACTTTAGAGCAGGAATTACTTTTTCACCTCCTGGGACAGGAGTCATTCCGTCATGTTTGTGTTATGGGATGTTTGATCTTGGAATGTTAGGCGGAACTGGAGCAGAATTTCTAAATGGAATGGAAGTTGTGTTAGGTTCTGGCGAATTGATAAAGGTAGGTTCTTGTAGTCTCTCAAATCAATGGTATGGAAGACAACCATTACCTGATCTAGCAGGATTGTTTATAGGGTGGGAAGGGTCAACAGGAATAGTTACTAAAGCAGCTATTAAACTATGGCCAAAATTGCCTTATAGAACTGATTACATGCCTATTGGTCCCAAAATTGAAGATGGAGTCCCTATGATGCTTAAACTTTCAAAAGCGGGTTTAGGAATCTGTGATCTTGTTTTTCTTAATATGGGATGGACACAAGCTATGCAAGGCTTTTCCGAAAAGAATGTAGCTTTAGATGCAGCCGCTTTAGGTCTACCAGATTTCTTAGGCCTTATAACAACTCAAGCATTTACAGAAGACCAACATAAAGCACAATGTAAAGCTATCGAATCGATTTGTAGAGAATACAAAATAGATCCTTTATCTTCTGATATTCAATTAAAAACTTTTCCAAAAGATATGAGGGGTATATTTATAGATTTAACTCCTGCTACTGGTGGTCAAACACCATTTCAAGGATGGGGTTGTTGGAATTTTGCTCGGGGTGGGGGTGGTGAATGGATTGGATCTTATTGTTCTACACGTGATATCGTAAAATATTATAATTTATCAAGAGAAGCATGTCTTAAGCATGGTAAACCTCCACAATTTTATAGCAGAATTCTGTTTGGAGGACATTATTGTGTTGCTCGTACAAACGTATGCTTTAATAAAAATGATCCTGAGGATATTAAGAAAGCAAGATTAGTATTAAAAGAAATTCATGATGCCGTCCAACAGTTAGATGGAGTTGTAATGTATAAAGCCCCTCTATGGGTAGTAGAATATTACAAAAATAAAACCCATCCTGCTACAACTAAATTGATTGCAAAACTTAAAAATCTTCTTGATCCTAATGGAATAATGAATCCCGGTCATGGAATTGGAGGTGAATAGTTTGGAAAAAGAAAAAAACTTGAAATACATTAATGGGACAGGAATAACTGAATTAGATAAGTTTGCAGATCGCCTTTCGCTAGAAAGGAATAAACCTTTAGATTATTATAAAGACATTTTTTATCAATGTGGAAAATGTGGAACTTGTAGGACTAGTTTTCAAGAAGAGGGTTGGTATCGAGTTTGCCCGTCTGGAGAATACGGAAAATTCGAAGCCTACTACTTAGGAGGGAAGAATCTACTTTCATGGGCAGTTTCGACAGATCGTTTGAATTGGACTGAAAATCTTTCAAAAATATTTTATCAATGTTCGCTATGCCTAGCTTGCACTCAACAATGCCAAATTCCTGAAATTCATAATTATGCTGGTGAATGGTTAATGGCAATGAGAGAAAAGGCAGTTCAAAAGGGATTAGGACCAATGCCAGAGCAGATTAAATATTCAGAACATATTGATTTAGAATATAACCCATATATGGAAAAACATAAAGATCGAACAAACTGGATTACTTCAAATATAAAACAAAACCCTGATGCAAATTTAATCTATTTTGTGGGCTGTACTACGAGTTATAGAGAACAAAATATCGCAATTAATACTGCAGAAATATTGAATCATCTCCAACTTGATTTTAAGATACTCAATGATGAACATTGCTGTGGTTCTCCAGTATATATGACAGGACAGACTAAAAAAGCAAAGATACTTGCTGAAAAAAATATAGAGTTATTTAAAAGTGAAGGAATTCAAAAAATCATAACTTCTTGTGCTGGATGTTATCGTACATTAAAAGAGACATATCCAAAGAAATTTGGACTTGAACATGGTATTGAAATTCTTCATTTACCTGAGTTTATTCATGAAAAGATGAAAAATAATGAGATTCGATTTGAAAAAAATTTTAACGTGAAGTTAACCTATCATGATCCATGCCATCTTGGTCGTCATATGGGAATATATGAACCACCTCGAGAGATTCTGAGGAATATTCCAGGTATAAATTTGGTAGAAATGCCAAGAAATAAACAAAACGCATGGTGTTGTGGTTCTGGTGGAGGAGTAAGATCCTCATTTAAAGATTTATCCAGTTTTGCTGCTAAAGAAAGAATAGAAGAAGCTAGAGAAACTACTGCTGATGGAATTGTGTCTTGTTGTCCTTTTTGCCTAAATCAATTCAATGCAAATATTAGTGATGAGAAGATAAAAGCTTATGATCTGTCAGAAATTATAAATAAGACAATTAAGAGTTAAAACTTTTAATCTTCTTTTTTTATTATTTTTATACAATAATAAGTATATCTTTATGAGTATTGAAATTTTTAAAAATTTCCTTCATGAATTGAGGACCTATATAAACTCTGCATCTCTTAAGGGAAAAAAAGTAGTAACATATAATATTAACCCGAATCCTTCTGAATTATTTAGAAAATTGGATATCAAAGTAGAATTGGATAAGCATAAAGAGATAATTCTTCAAGAAGAAACTCGGTTGGAATTGGGAGGTATAAACAAAAAATCATTCTCCATGATCTATCCCTTTTCTAATCCAAATTATATAAATAAACTAAATAACGGAAGAATAACTCTATTAGGATTAGAAAA